>JAADJB010000054.1 GCA_013151035.1 Gammaproteobacteria bacterium | reverse complement strand
CGTTTCTTTATGTTGATGGTATGTTGAACTTCCATCATGGCGCATTACGACGCCGTATTAAAGGGGGAGGAGACCATCTCATCACCCTACCCCAATCAACACCCAATAAATTTCACCCGGTAGGGTGCGCATTGCGCACCAACAAAACTCATTCACTCAAGAGCCAGGGATGGCTCGAACCAAACAGAGACTATTATTACAAAAACAAAAAAAGGAGCGACCAAAGTCGCCCCTTCAATGTAACACAGTATGCGTAAAGCGAAGGCTTAACTACACCCCTTCGGACGCGGTAAACCGGCAATCTTGTTAGCACACTTGATCAGGCCCGTAGGAAACAGGGAATAGATATATTTCTGACTACTACGATCCTTGCCAAATTTACCCTTCATAATCTTGCTAAAGGCACGTGGCTCAGAGACAACGCCATTTTCAACAAATAACTCGCGGGCTGTATTCACGATATCCCAGTGCTCATCCGTCATCTCAGGCACATTCTCGTTCTTTGCAACCTCAACCGCAAGATCTTCATTCCACTCATCCAGGTTTAATAACCAACCGGCTTCGCTTAATTCAATGGTTTTACCATTTACTTCAACTTCCATTTCCATCACCTATCTAATTTCAAATAATACCTGACTAATTCTATCAGTTATTATTCCTTGTTGTCAATAAAAACGGGCGCACAAGGCGCCCGCTGACCATCCATGGCAGAGATATAACTACTTATTGGTAAACTCAGGATAGGCTTCCAGACCACATTCGGCCAGATCCACACCATCATATTCCTCTTCTTCACTAACACGGATACCCATGACCGCCTTGATCACGCCCCAAACAATCAGGCTCATGACAAAGGTCCAGACAAAGATAGTCGCCAAACCAGTTAACTGAGCAACCAGCGTCGCATCAGGGTTTGATAACACAACCGCTATCAGACCCCACATACCCACGACACCATGCACCGAGATTGCACCGACAGGATCATCAATACGGAACTTATCCATGCTCACGATTGAGAACACCACCAGAACACCACCAATCGCACCAATCATGGTAGCCAGTAAAGGCGTTGGCGTTAAGGGTTCAGCCGTAATAGCAACCAGACCTGCCAGCGCACCATTCAATGCCATGGTCAGATCCGTCTTACCAAACAACATACGCGCAGCCAGCATGGCAGCAACCACACCACCGGCAGCAGCCGCATTGGTATTAACAAAGATCAGAGCCACCGCATTGGCATTTTCTACGCCTGTTATCTGTAACTGAGAACCACCATTGAAACCAAACCAGCCCAACCACAGGATAAAGGTACCTAAAGTTGCCATGGGTAGATTGGCACCCGGAATAGGATGAACCTCACCATTTTCACTGTATTTACCCTTACGAGCACCTAGCAGCAAAACACCCGCCAGAGCCGCAGCGGCACCACAAAGATGAACCACACCAGAACCTGCAAAATCCAGGAATCCCAGTTGATCCAGGAAGCCACCGCCCCATTTCCAATAACCCTGTACTGGATAGATGAAACCCGTCATCACCACAGCAAATACCAGGAATGACCACAGCTTCATACGCTCAGCAATGGCACCGGATACGATAGACATCGCTGTCGCAACAAAAACAACCTGAAAGAAGAAATCGGATAATACCGAGTAATAAGGTGCACCATCAGCACCCGATGTAACGGATGCAGCACTGTTATCTGCAAGACCCAGAACACCACCTAGACCTGGCCACAGAGCACTAATAGCGGCATCACCCGGATACATTGTGCTATAACCAATCAGCATATACATAATGCTGGCAATCGCATACAAGGCGATATTCTTGGTCAGGATCTCAGCCGTATTCTTGGCTCGAACCAGACCTGCCTCCAACATGGAAAAGCCTGCGGCCATCCACATCACCAACGCACCCATTACCAGAAAATAAAACGTATCGAGCGCATAACTTACTTCACTTAATCCTTCCATTATCTTACCCTCTCTTATAGTGCTTCTGGACCAGACTCACCGGTACGAATACGCACAGCCTGTTCAAGGTTATAGACAAAGATCTTACCATCACCGATCTTACCGGTATTCGCTGCCTTACTGACAGCCTCGATAACCTGTTCTACCAGACCATCATCAATAGCCGCTTCAATCTTCACCTTAGGCAGAAAATCAACAACATATTCTGCACCACGATACAATTCAGTATGACCTTTTTGACGACCAAAACCCTTGACCTCAGTGACAGTAATACCCTGCACACCAATCTCGGAAAGTGCCTCACGCACATCATCTAGTTTGAAAGGCTTAATAATTGCGGTTAATAATTTCATCTCATTATCCTCGTATGAAACCAGGGCCTACCCAAGACAGGCAGACCCATTGGTTATAAACCTTAAAGGCTCTTGGAAACAGTCAGCATGAAACGACCACTATTGTCATTATTAACTGCTTGCGTTGCACTCAGATCGGTATCGGTGTAATTAACTTCAAAATCAAGACCTTCAAAAGACTTGGTCAGACCCAGTTTGAAATCAAGGTAATCATTGGCGCCGTAAGTATCACCATCCGCTCTGGAAAGTGTAAAGCTGGCACCAAAGCCTTCAGGTAAAACAACATCTACACCAGCAGATAAATAGGATGCATCCAGACCTGAACCATAGTCTGAGCTATAGGCATAGCTGGCAGAACCACTAATGGTCTCGGAAAAGTCATAACCGACACCGACATAAACTTCGTTGATATTTACACTGGAATCACCATCGTAGTTATAACGAATAAAGCCCAGATCGTAAGAGGCACCATTACCCAGATCACCACCAAAACCAAAGTAGGTATCTACTTCCAGGGAGATTGAGTCTGCCATGCCATAATTAACATTAGATGCCCAGGTACCGGCATAAAAACCGGATTCGTGGGTGTAATCAAATCCACCTTGAATAGCGCCATCATTAACCGTCTGGGTTAAACCACGAAAGACATAGTTGGTTGTTAATGCCACGTTTGCTGTAATCTCCGCCATAGCTGCTGAAGAGCCCATAACTAATGCGCCGGCAACTATACTTTTTGTAAATTTATTCATCTCTTGTTTCCTGTATTTATTTAAAAAAACCAAAAATAGTTCCATTTTTTATAAATGGATACCTAAAACTTTAGCAAGGCTTGTGCCAATCTGATAAAATACAACATAAACAATGAATTAGCAAGTAACACACAGCCTACACAATAGGCTTACTGCACTAATACATCGCTAACCAGCCCCATCATGGCGGTACATCGCACTAAAAGAGTGCGGCCACACAGAAAGCGGGTACTAGACGCACCGGCGATGAATGCGTAGGATCTACCCTATGATTGATCCAAAGATATTTGATGAACTCGCCCGCAAGGTATCCGCCAATGTGCCCTCGGGTATCCGCGAACTGCAACAGGATCTGGACAAGAACCTGCATGCCGCCCTGCAAGCCAGCCTGAGTAAACTTGACCTGGTCACCCATGAGGAATTTGAGGTGCAGCGCCTGGTGCTGGAAAAAACCCGCAAGAAACTCAAGGAAATGGAGCGCCGTGTAACAGAGCTTGAGGCACAAATTATCAAATAAATATTGTCGGGCTCCCTTGGGTAAACCCGACCTACGTAACACACCCAATGGAATGGGTGAAAATAAGGAAAGGAATCCATGTCACTCGCAACCCTATACAGCCGCGCCAGTCTTGGCATTGATGCACCCGTCGTTATCATCGAGGTACACTTAGGCAACGGTCTGCCCGGTATGACCATCGTAGGACTGGCCGAGACTGCCGTACGCGAAAGCAAGGATCGGGTACGCACTGCCATTATTAACAGCCACTTTGAGTTTCCACAAAAACGCATCACCATCAACCTGGCTCCTGCCGATCTTCCCAAGGAAGGCACCCGCTTTGACCTTGCCATTGCCCTCGGCATCCTCGCCGCGTCCCGACAGATCCCCGACAAAGAGATGGAACAATATGAATTCATTGGAGAATTAGCACTATCAGGTCTGTTACGCCCGATTAAATCCATCTTACCCATCGCCATACACGCCAGTGCCAGCCAACACACCCTGATATTACCACTGGAAAATGCCCACGAGGCGAGTCTGTCCCAACAAACCCGAATTCATGCCGCTGGCCATCTATTGGATGTCACCGCCCACCTGAATCACAGCCAACGACTCCCCGACTACCAAGGCAACATTCTGATTAATACCCCCAAATACCCCGATCTTGCTCATGTGCGTGGACATCATGCCGCCAAACGCGCACTGGAGATAGCCGCAGCGGGTGGTCACAGTATGTTGATGCAAGGGCCTCCGGGTACCGGTAAGACCCTGCTCGCCAATTGCCTGCCGGGCATACTGCCACCGCTCAGTGATAATGAAGCACTGGAGAGCGCTAGCATCATTAGCTTGAGCCACACCCCATTCAAACACGAAAACTGGAAACAACGTCCCTTTCGTAGCCCCCATCACACCGCATCATCCATTGCCATTGCTGGCGGCGGCTCCCACCCAAGACCTGGCGAGGTCTCCCTCGCCCACCACGGCATCCTGTTTCTGGACGAACTTCCCGAATTCAGCCGCAAAACACTGGAGGTATTACGTGAACCCATTGAGTCCGGCGCCATCACCATCTCCCGTGCCGCCCAACAAGTACGCTTCCCTGCCCGATTTCAACTCATTGCCGCGATGAACCCCTGTCCCTGCGGTTATCTGGGTGATCCCGATAAAGACTGTAATTGCAGCAGTGAACAGGTTCAACGCTATCGTCACAAGATCTCCGGCCCACTATTAGATCGCATCGACCTGCAAATCCATCTACCTAGAATCCATTTCTCTCAACTAGAGGAACACCACGAAACACCCAGCAGTGAGATCCTGCAACGGGTCATTCAGGCGCGTGATCTGCAACAGGCGCGAGGGCAATGCATCAATGCACAATTGTCTCACCAACACCTCGATAGCTATTGCTCGCTATCAACTAAAAACCGACAATTCCTGCAACAGATGCTGGAACAATTCCACCTCTCCACCCGCAGCCACCACCGTATCCTCAAGGTCGCCAGAACCATTGCCGACCTACAACAAGAGCCACAGATACAACAACATCACCTGGCTGAGGCAGTACAATATCGATGTCTGTAGAGCCATGGATACCACCCACAGACCTGTCAAAATATCTTACACTTACCAGCGCCTCGCTAACTATGCCAAAACCCACTAACAACACACTGTATTTTATAGTATTTATAAAAAAACTGCGGTGAGCTAACCAGGGCAATGATGTCAGAATATATTACACTCTTATCAAACCAGTCATTACATAACCTAACCCATCATCACATAACTAAATGAATATTAAAGAATTAATAAATTTGGAATGGATATTGCAACAAAACACTGTAGTTTGAAGGTTATTTAACATAACGAGGAAGATTAAAATGAATAAAAAAACGATAATGAAAAGCCTGATAAGTCTATTACCCGTATTGGTAATAAATACCGCTTCTGCTGCGGTCTTTAACTTTAATTATACCAATCTGGGTGTCACTGGTGGCAGTATCAACGATAGTGTCAGTATGACATCAGGTGGCATAAACGTTAATGTACAAGCATACACGATTACTCTTGATACCAATGGTGATGTGGTTCTTTCAACCGCATTAACAGGTAGTAATGGTATCTACGTCAGCAGCTCAACATCGGGTAATTTAGGTGTCGTTAGCGACCCTAGCGATGGAACTAATATGGATGGAGGCAATAGTAGCACTGATCTTGATGAAGGCTTGTTATTTACATTTGATCAGGTCATCAGTCTGAATTACATCAATTTTGACTCCTTCACATCATCAGCTGGCGATGATTTTAATCTGACAGTCGATGGGGTCAATATCCTTACAGACTTCAATGCCAATGATATTTCACCACTGGCCACCGGTGTACCCGGACAGTTTGATGAATATACATTTAACAACGTAGCCGGCACACAGATATTGATTTGGGCCGATGGTGATACCGATAGTTTCAGGATTGACACCATTAACGCATCCGTAGTGCCCATTCCTGCAGCAGCCTGGTTGTTTGGTTCAGGTCTTTTAGGTCTGGTTGCTGTCGCGCGTCGTAAGGATAAAAGCTAAATAGCCACACGCTCACGATAAACCTCATAGGATATAGGCACCACGTTCTTGTGCTTGATGCGTTCGTGGCGCCTTATATCCATCAGATGATAACGCACAGTCACTTCAACGGCTGTCGGTCTAACCTTACCCTTGCTAGAATATTCAAAAGAATAGTTACGTGGTTGCCTGGGTATCACCGTAGGGGCCAAGGATCTGTCCATGCCTGACTATGCATGGTAGTCGACCACTCATCATAAAATTCCTGATGGCATGCCGCACATTCTTTGGCACTCAAGGTATTCAACAATGCCGGTATCTCGGTGGTATCAACCGGCATCTCAAACGCCTCCGAGACGACAAAGATATTCATCGACCTGATCATGCGCCAAGCCAAAAACCCAATGGCTGCAACAGCGATGATCAGCCATGTGATTTTATGCTTTTTTAACATATCACAGCACAAGGGCCGGATAAAAAACCTCCAGCCCCGCCATCACAATCAACCCTCCCTTGCAAAAGCTACAGACCTGCCATCATTGCTGCCTTGTCACATTGTCTGATCCCGGCAAGTAACTGTTGTGAGGTAACAGCATCCGGGTTGTACGCTACAACAACGGCATGGGGATGTGCCTCTGCATTAAAATGCACGGAAACCACACCATCACGATCACGCAGTTCCTGCTCAATCTTATCTGTGTCATCACAGGAATTCTCTGGATGGAGATGGACGATAATGTCTACAATGTTGATATCCTTACTCATGATCGACTCCTCTGCCGGTTTTACCGACATCTTGTCTTGAAGAAAGATAAACAATAAATCAATTTATCTCTTGAATATAAGATTAGTTCATTATTACAGGGTGTCAAGGCAACATATTTTCATACACACATCCATCCGAACGAGTACAATCTCCTCTTCCTGAAGCCTGATCAAAAAGAATATCTGTGTCCATTTCTAGCCTCAATCCTCGCCAGCGTGATGCCGTCCATCATGTTGATGGCCCTTTACTGGTACTTGCCGGTGCTGGCAGTGGCAAGACCCGTGTCATCACCTATAAGATTGCCCACCTGATTCAGCAACAGGGCATTAGCCCCAAACATATCAGTGCCGTTACCTTTACCAACAAGACGGCGCGGGAGATGCGTGAAAGGGTATCCAACCTGCTCGATAGCAAGGCCTCGCGCGGTCTCAGGATATCCACCTTTCATACCCTGGGACTCACCATCCTCAAGCGTGAGCACAAACACCTGGGATACCGTAAAGGCTTTTCCATCTTCGATTATCAGGACTGCACCCAGCTACTCAATGAGTTGATTCGATCACAAAAACTGAATATCGAGGCCGATCCGGTACGCTGGCAGATATCAAACTGGAAGAATGACCTGATTACACCCCAAGGCGCGCTATTTAAGGCGGAAGATAACCAACAAACCGTAGCAGCACATCTCTATATAGAATATCAACGTGCCCTGCACGCCTATAATGCCTTTGATCTGGATGACCTGATCTCCCAACCGGTGTACCTGTTGCAGGACAATGATGAGGTGCGTGAACGCTGGCAGCTACAGATCCGCTACCTGCTGGTGGATGAATATCAGGATACCAATAGCGCGCAATATGAACTGGTACGCCAACTGGTGGGAAAGTTAGGACTATTTACTGCGGTGGGTGATGACGATCAATCCATCTATACCTGGCGCGGCGCCCAGCCCGAAAACCTGAATCGCCTGGGTGAGGACTTTCCGCGTCTCAAGGTGATCAAACTGGAGCAGAACTACCGTTCCAGTGGACGCATCCTGAAATGTGCCAACCAATTGATATCAAACAATAAGCACCTGTTCGAAAAGCGCCTGTGGTCTGAACTGGGTTATGGTGACCCGCTAAAGATCCTGGCCTGCAAGGATGGCGACCACGAGGCCGAGCGTATCGTCTCCGAGATCCTGCACCACCGTTTTGCCCACAACAGCAAAGATGGCGACTACGCCATATTGTACCGTGGCAATCATCAATCGCGTCCCTTTGAGCGGGTGCTGCGTGAACACAGTATTGCCTATCACCTCAGTGGCGGCATGTCCTTCTTCGAATATGCCGAGGTCAAGGATCTGGTCGCCTACCTGCGGCTATTGGTCAACGACCATGATGACCGCGCCTTCCTGCGCGCGGTCAATACCCCAAGGCGTGAGATTGGCATGAGCACACTGGAAAAGTTGGCGATTTTTGCCGGTGAGCAGGGTTTGAGTCTGCTCAATGCCGCCCAACATCCTGAGCTCAAGCAACACCTGAGTACGCGTGCCTGCCTACGTGTGCAGAGCTTTTCTGACTGGGTTCATGAACTGAGCCTACGCGCTCAGGAAAAAGAACCGGTCAGCCTGATTAAAGAACTGGTCAAAGAAATCAACTACGAGAGCTGGATTACAGAGCGTAGCAAAGACCCGGATGATGCCGAACGTCGTTGGAAGAATGTTGAGGATCTGCTGGCATGGCTAAAAAAGGCTGCCAAACAAGGAGATACCGACAAAAGCCTGACCGACCTGATTAATCGACTCAGCCTGATGGATATCCTGGATAGAAATAAGGACGATGAAAAGAATGAGAACTGTGTCCACCTGATGACCCTGCATGCCGCCAAGGGTCTGGAGTTCCCCCATGTCTTTCTCAGTGGCTTTGAAGAAGACTTGCTACCGCACAGGAACAGTCAAGAGGAAGAAGGCATTGAAGAAGAACGCCGCCTCGCCTACGTCGGCATTACCCGTGCACAAAAAAACCTGACCATTAGCTATGCCAAAAAACGTAAACGCGCTGGTGAGTGGCAGGAATGTGAACCCAGCCGTTTCCTGGAAGAGCTACCCGCTGATGATCTCGAATGGGAAGGCAAAACCTCAGAAAAAACACCCGAACAACAACAAGAACGTGGCAAGGCCTACCTCTCGAATCTACGCAACATGCTGGACGGATAAAACCGAGAAAACCGGGGACAGACCACGATTAATTGCGCGCAATTAATCGTGGTCTCTGTCCCCGGTTTTAATTACCTGCTACAATTTAGCGCAAACCTGCCGTAAACACCTAATGTAATCGTTAACTTATCTATGGAAACCTGAATGATCGTTGCAACCACACCCGCCATCATGCCGAACCCCCAGGAACCGGCCAAGCCACCCGAGGTACAGCCGCAAGCTGAAACACGCCGTCCTCCCGAACCGGTCAGTAAGGCAGATGCAGCAGCACAACAGGCCGTTCGTGACGATGAAAACAATCCATCAGAACAAAGTGATGCCTCGCAACAGGCATTTGATAGTGGCGATAATGTTGTCTACACCGATCCAAGAAGAACCAGTTCATATAGCGAAGTCAGCAGTGCCGGCAGCTATATTGATGAATATACCTGATCTATACCTCTAGCCCTCTACTAACGATCCATGTATCCTTACAGCCCTTGCGCCCGTAGCTCAGCTGGATAGAGTGTCGCCCTCCGAAGGCGAAGGTCACAGGTTCGACTCCTGTCGGGCGCGCCAGATAAAACAAGTCTCAAATAAAAAAGCAGCCTGAACAGACTGCTTTTCTATGGTTCTTGCTACAAACGGTTCTTTTAAGCGGCTGCTTCTTCCTCATCAGATAAACGTTCACCCAACTTATGCAGATTCATTAATGAATGCAGATGCAGGTAAGTCATCTCCAGCTCTTCTGTCTTTGCCATCCCAGCCAGGGTATCAGCAGGCAGGTTCATTAATTTTTCACGATTTACCACCATAAACCCGCCCAATTGACGCTTAGTACCGGAACGAAGGCTAAAATTAACCTGCATGGGCTCCAGCAACTCCAGTTCCTTAAGTTTATTACAATAAGCACGGGTCAGGCTATCGTGTAACTGGAAATCCTTATGAAACTCCAGCACATTTGTCGTGTAGGTCGTTGGTTTACCCTCTTTATCAAACAGTGCAGCACCCTTCCCATCCTGATTAAAACCGGCAAAGGATTCATCAATACACAGAGTATTTGTCGCGCCATCTTCACTTCTCGAAAAAACAAAAGGATAGCGACGAACAAAGGCGGGGATATAGTTGGCATCCCAGCTTCCATCCTGATTGACATAGAAACTTTCATTATCATTGACACCCAGCACAACCGCTGGCATAACGCCATTATCATCTTCAACAAAGACGATGCCGTACTCAAAGGCTGCCTGTCTGAATTCAACGGCAGTTAACGGAACCGCATTAGCCTCTTTGGCATAACTATAATCACCCTCAACCTCAACAGACCAATCACTGTGCGTTTCTGAAGAGACTGCTACAACCTCATTGTAAAATATCACTTGCTTACCCATCCGAACACCATCCTTTATTTATAATTTAACTTTCTCAACAGGGGTAGTATAAAACGATTAGCCCAGAATTACACATAGAGAAGCACGCTTATACTGTGTATAAAACCAATAATGAAGTAACATAAGCTATATGAACACAGACAATCTCGAACAACGCATGGAAGATCTGGAGATCCGTATTGCACATATGGAGGCCAGCATGGATGAACTTACTCATGCTAATCTGGGGCAAGAACGCATGTTACGGTTACAAGAAGAGGTTATTAAACGTCTCAGCCAACAATTAAGGGCAATAAATCCTGCCGATGGAGCAGAATCACAATATGAGACACCGCCTCATTATTAACGGGCACTTTCACCCGATCTTACCCTGCACATAAAACCAGCAGCCCTCCTGTTTCACAAAATAACTTCGCTCATGCATCTTGCCAGGTCTGCCATCAAGCTTGTAATGCGCCTCAAATTCTACATAGCCCTCTCTATCCTGAACCTGACCCGCCTCTGCTGAAATAATCGCAAGATCACACCACTGTGGCTGATTATCATCATCCAGCGATGAGGGTCGGGTCGAAGGTAGCCAGGTTCGCATCACATAAGCATAATCTTTAATGGCATAAGCCGTATAACGGGAACGCATCAACTGTTCAGCCGTACTGGCGACTCTATCTCCACGAATAAATCGACCACAACAATCCTTATATTCATCACCACTCCCACAGAGACACACGGCCTGATCAAAATCATTCATAATCTATTCATGCGCAGAGGCACATTGAATACATAACGGTGCAGCAGGATTTGCCTGCAAACGCAGTGACGGGATCGCCTCATCACATATCAGGCAATAACCATAATCACCCACTGCAAGGCGCTGTAGTGCCGACTGAATCTGCTGTCGTTCAAGTAAACAGCGCTGCTGTCCAGCCTGAGCCATCGCCTGAGCCTGCATTGCATCCATACGAGACAAGCGTCCAATACAGGTCTGATCAAGCTCGACCGTATTCCCCGTATGTTGTAGCTCATTCTCCAGTTCGTCCAGTGCCTCCATTCGTTGATTTAACAAGCATTTGTATTGATCGAGATCATCACCCATCATTTACTTCCTGGTCACAGTATTATACATAACAGCAATAATCAGCCCGCCTATCGCCCCATCAATAAAGCCCTATACGGCACCGACTAAGCCACCCAGAAAACCGGCTTCATAACCAATATAAACGGAAGCGATCACCTCAACAAACTTCTCATCACAACCTCCTGCTTTTAAGGAACTTCTATTTAGATTATAGGCTATTTATCACTGCTATTCCCTTAACTCAAGAGGCAAGGATTGTCCTTCTCTAACAGAGACCGTCAGCCGCATGGACGCGGCTGTCGAGCCACCATGGATGGTTTCACGGCGTGTCTCTGTTAGAGAAGGGCAATTCATGCCTCGAACTTATCAAGCAATCATATTATTACATCAAAAAGAGGATAATCAGGTATCATATACCCTATGCCCTTAATTACTCTACGCGATGTCTCACTCAGCTTTGGTGGACCACTATTACTCAACCAAATTAACCTCAGTATCGACAAGGGTGAACGCCTCTGCCTGCTGGGCAGAAATGGTGAAGGAAAATCCACTGTACTCAAACTACTCACCGGCGCTCTCAAACCAGAAGATGGTGTTATCGAGAAACAACAGAGTATCAAGATCAGTTATCTTGACCAGGAGGTGCCCGCAGAGACGAAAGGAAGCATCTATGATGTGGTCTCCTCTGGACTCGACCAACAAGGGAAGTTTTTACAACAATATCACCACCTGATCCATGAGATTGATCAGGGCAACCATGACCTGCTGGATCAACTGGCCGAGGTGCAACATCAACTGGAGGCGAATAATGGCTGGCACGTCAGCCAACTGGTTGATGCCACCCTGTCGCGCCTTGAGCTACCCGCTGATATAGAATTCAGCAGCCTGTCCGGTGGTCTGAAACGTCGGGTATTACTCGCCCGTGCCCTGGTACAGGAGCCCGATCTATTGCTGCTTGATGAGCCGACCAATCACCTGGATATTGATGCCATCCTGTGGCTAGAGGAATTCCTTCTCAGCTATCGTGGTGCCCTGATGTTCATTACCCATGATCGTAGCCTGATGCAAAAGATATCGACTCGCATCATTGAACTGGATCGTGGGAATATGACCAGTTGGCCCGGAGACTATCAGCAATATCTGCGTCATAAAGAAGAGGCTCTGCATTCTGAAAGAAAAGAGCATGCCTTATTTGATAAAAAGCTAGCGCAAGAGGAAGTCTGGATTCGCCAGGGCATCAAGGCGCGCCGTACCCGCAACGAAGGGCGGGTACGCGCGTTAAAAGAGATGCGTGACAAACGTCAGGCTAGACGCGTGCAATCAGGCAAGGTACAACTACAGTCGAATCGTTCCGAGTCATCTGGCAAGCGGGTTATTGAGACCGATAATATCAGTTATCAGTATGATGATACGCCTATCGTGAAAGGCCTCAGCACCACCATTATACGCGGTGATAAGATTGGCATTATCGGCCCCAATGGTGCCGGCAAGACCACCTTGTTAAATTTGTTACTGGAAAAGCTTGAGCCCCAACAGGGCACAGTAAGCATTGGCACCCGACTGGATATTGCCTACTTTGACCAGCACCGCAATATACTGGATGAAAACAAATCCATTATGGATAATGTCGCTGGTGGTAGTGACCATGTCACCATCAATGGTCAGTCAAAACATATTATCAGCTATCTACAGGATTTTCTGTTTACCCCCGAGCGTATACGCACCCCCGTCAAGGCTCTATCGGGTGGAGAAAGAAACCGCCTGTTACTGGCAAAGATCTTTACCCAGCCATCCAATCTCCTGGTTATGGATGAGCCCACCAATGATCTGGATATTGAGACCCTGGAACTGCTGGA
Source organism: Gammaproteobacteria bacterium (assembly GCA_013151035.1). Classification (NCBI taxonomy): domain Bacteria; kingdom Pseudomonadati; phylum Pseudomonadota; class Gammaproteobacteria; species Gammaproteobacteria bacterium. The sequence goes on along the minus strand of JAADJB010000054.1, from coordinate 36,025 downwards.
AGAATTATTACTGAACTACGAAGGCACCTTGTTACTGGTTAGCCATGACCGAACCTTCATTGATAATGTCGTCACCAGCGTACTAGTGTTTGAAGGCGATGGGATCATTAACGAATACGTTGGCTCATACCAACCACCCATTAAGGAAAATAAAAAAAATACCGCGAAAAAAAAAGGCCTCACTAAAAAAGAAAAGTCTGCTGTTAAAAAAAACAAGCTCAACTACAAAGATCAACGCGAACTAGATGAACTTCCTCAGCAGATTGATAAACTAGAGCAACAGCAACAGCAACTACATGATGCCATGGCTCAACCTGAATTTTATCAGCGTAATGGTAACGATATAGCCAAAGATGAAGAAAGATTAAAATCCATCGAGAAAAAGTTAAATAGTGCCTATACTCGATGGGATGATCTGGAGAATAATAAAAAAGAATAAAAACACCAGATTGTCATAAGAGATTCATCTTTCTGTCACATCATCTCCCTACACTATGAGAATAGTAAAAGATTATAAACAGGAGATGATCATGCCTATACATTTTAACCGCTTTCTGAGCGCAGCCATCATTAGCAGCGGCCTGATACTTTCAGCTTGCGTATCAACTGGCGTAAATGATACCAAAACCGTAGCCAAACCACTCAACAATAATGATTACTATGAGGCTGATTATGAAGGTCGCATCTATGTATTCGATGATACTAATACCTATTTGACCTTTCTCGAGGTCGGTGAGACTGCCTACCGCAAGGTATTCATTGGCGCAGGCCCTCACGGCAAGACCCTGGTCTTTGGCCTAACTAAAGAAGACAAGAAAAAGACCTCCGGTATTGCCAGCATGGATATGTATCACGGTAAGCTAACGGGTGCTGATCCATTTTATGGCGAAGTTCAGACTGATGGACGAATCTATGTATTCAATTCATGGCAGGATCTCATTTCATTTAAACAGGTTGGTGAAGCCGTCTATCGACTCACGCAGATCGGTGCGGGTCCAAATGGAAAAACCATTGTCTATGTACTGAACAAGTCCAATAAAAAGCAACGCCCACTTGCATTAATTAGCCAATTCAAAAAAATACATAGCATAAAGTAATTCAATAATATGAATAACGATAAAAACATAGCAATGGATGGATCTCTGGAAAACTGCCTGGAACGTATTATTCGCGAACAACGGTTGACGGCATTATTTCAACCTATTGTCGCTAATAAGGCGGGGATAATATTTGGTTATGAGGCATTGATTCGTGGCCCATCCAACACTCCTTTACACTCACCGGTAACACTATTCGAAACAGCGGTGCGTTATGGTCGATTGGTCGAACTGGAGTTGCTATGTCGCGAGGTCTCAATTCTTCAATTCAAAAACCTCAATCTTCCCGGAAAACTTTTTCTTAATGCCAGCCCAGAAACACTGTTTCAACCCAATTTTCGTCCGGGTTGCACTCTCAATACCCTGAAAAAGATCGGCCTTGAACCTGAGCGCGTTGTCATTGAACTCACCGAACAATATCCTGTAGATAATTACGATGTGGTTCGTGAAGCACTGCATCACTATAACAATATGGGGTTTGAGATTGCTATTGATGACCTTGGCGCAGGTTATGCGGGGCTACGTATGTGGTCTGAACTACGCCCTGATTATGTAAAAATAGACCGCCACTTTATGCAGGATATCCATGAAGACAAGGTAAAACAGGAATTCGTTCGATCCATCCACAATATTGCTATCGAACTCAATTGCCAGGTGATTGGCGAAGGTGTAGAAACTGCCGAAGAATATCGCATCATTAAAAAGATGGGGCTGGAGTTCTGCCAGGGCTACTACTTTGCCAGGCCTTCAGCACTACCAAAAACCAGCGTAGATACAAACCTGTTTCAGAATGGTCTTGAGATCATTCAGCACCGTAATAGAAGCAATACATCATCAAAACTTGTTGGCGACCTGTTACAACGTATAACGGCTATCAATGCCTCATCTACGATTGAGGATGTTGCGCAAATATTTCATAGCACCCCGCAACTGGATGCACTGCCAGTTGTTAATGGTAATCGTCCATTAGGACTTGTTCGACGCAATACTCTTACCAACCTTATGCTCAGTCGTTATGGGCGTGATCTTCATGGTAAAAAATTGATTACCCATTTCCTTGATACTAATCCCCTGATGCTGGATTCACAACTAGCGATTGAAGATGCCAGCACACTGGTCAGTGAAAAAATGCAGCAAGATAAATCGCTGGATTTCATTATCACTAAAAAAGGTGACTACTGCGGAATGGGATCAGTCATCGACCTGCTCAAGATAATAACTGAGCTACAGGTGCGTAATGCCCATTACGCCAACCCACTAACGCTACTACCCGGTAATGTTCCCATCTATGAAAAACTGGATGAGCTGCTGTATCAGAAAAAACAATTTGTTATTGCTTATTGTGACCTTGATAATTTCAAACCTTACAATGATGAATATGGTTATGAAAAGGGCGATCAGGTCATCAAGGGGCTTGCTGAGATCCTGTGTAATGCCAGCAATAATGAAATGGACTTTGTCGGTCACATTGGTGGTGATGATTTTATTATTATATTCCGTAGCGTTGACTGGAAGGATCGTTGTGAACTAATCCTGCAACAATTCAACAAGCAGGTTCGTCATTATTACAAACGAAAGGATCATGAAAACAATGGTATCTGGTCACAGGATAGAAGCGGAAAGCACATATTCTTCCCCTTACTCAGCCTTTCTATCGGCTGTGTAAGGCCTAACATCTCAGACTTCAAGAGCCATCATGAGGTGGCTGAGCTCGCGAGTGATGCCAAACACATGGCAAAAAAACAGGAGGGGAATTCCCTATATATTGAACAACGTCACCGTCCACACAATACGAAGATACAGGAGATAGTGGCATAAATAATTTAACCAGCAACTCTGGTGCCAGGCGCAATATCAAACAACAACAACGCCCGACATCCATCTATGACGAACCTAACCAATGGCTACAACTCAAGGGTGATCCCGCTATTCGTGGTGGCCTGTTTAGTCAGGAGCGAGTAGAAAGCATGATGGATCAACAAATCAATCTGGTCATGAAAAATATCAGCGCGTTAATACAATACCATGGTGCATTCCAGATGAACCTGCACTTTTCCAGTTCGCGTGCAACGGTCTGGTTTACTAAATCACCACTAAAATATCGGCTTCTTGATAACGCAATGTTAACTCGAGCTAGTCTGTTACACACCTATCCAGATCAACCTTATCCCAACGAGGCAAAAATAAATGCGGAAGAGATAGATAGTATTCTTGAAATATTTTGCAAATTAAGACTCATTGATGATGTTATCTATCTTCGTTCCGCCAGCATCAATATCTTCAACGGCCTTGTATCACTGACCTTCTCATGTGATGGCAGCCATTATATGCCCCACACCGACTTGCTCAACCCGGAACACACCTTCTGGAAGAATGAAACGGGTTACTGTTAGGCCGACTTCAATCGATTCACTAATTGATTAAGCGCCTGGCTCACATTATTGAGCCCATCACTGGCATCCTGAACCTGCCGCATATTCTGAATAACCTCGTTAGCATGTTGCTGGATCTCTCCGGTACTTCTCGCTACCTCTTCCGCCGTCACAGATTGTTGCTCGGTCGCAGAGGCTATTCCCATATTATAATTAGAGATTGTTTCTACTGCGGTCACTACGGGCTTTAGAGCTGTCTGCGCCTGCTGGTTATGGTCAACACAATCAATCGCAGCATTGCTTTGTAATTCAACGGCTGTGGTTGCCTCTTTTGCCGTAATTGCCAGATTAAGGATAATCGTTTGTATCTCTTCAGTTGATTGAGCGGTGCGCTGTGCCAGATGGCGCACCTCATCAGCAACAACAGCAAAACCTCTGCCTTGCTCACCTGCCCGTGCTGCCTCAATAGCAGCATTCAATGCCAACAGATTCGTTTGATCGGCCACACCCTTAATCACATCCAGCACCGATTCAATGGCACTGCTATCCTGCTCCAAACGGCGCATAAGATCGGTTAACAATAAAATATCGGATGATAGTTGATCTGTTTTTTGTGTCGCACGCTCCAGCTTATCATTAGCCTCACGCACTGCATCATTAGCCTCTTGTGCTGAATCAGAGGCATTAGCCGCATTATGTGCCACCTCGGTAAAAGATTCTGATAACTGATTAACCGATAAAGCGACCGCCTCTGTTTTCTCATTTTGAAGCTGTGCAAAATGGAATGCCTGGTCGGAGACACCCTGTACCTTACGACCCGACTGCAAAATTTGTTCAGCCTCCTGCTCCAGTTGCCCAATCATATCCTCAAGATAATGTTGCAAATGAATACCCGCCTGCTTGACAGCCTCTATCTCATAAAATTTATCCTGACACTCAATTCGTTCATCAAAGCGACCTTGCGCCATGCTGACAAAAAATGGCACTAGCTGTGATAAAAAAGACAGGGTTTTTTTCTGCAATACAAATGAGAGGACTAATAATAAAACAATGATCCCAACCGAGATTAATATCCACCACCCGACTTGCTGAGTGATTGATGCCTTTATCAGGTCAATATGCCCCGCATACTGACCGAACACCAACGCCAAATTATCAATTGATCCCTTCAGCGACTTACGGCTATGCATAATCCGAACCTGCATTCCTTGTGTATTGGATAACTCTTTCAAGTAACGTCGGGTTAAAGAATCCAGACTATCAATTGCCTCCTGCCCAAGATCCACTGACTCGGCATCAAAATCATATTCATCAGGCGCCTGTATTAAGCCAAGACCAGGCAAGGCGTATAATTGTTGCGCTAATTCTGCTAAAGCTGTATTCGCCAGAACCAGGTTTTCTCTCAATGCATCATCACTGGTTTGTATGTAACGTTGGCGTAGATAACCCAGTTGTTGCAAGCCGGTACCTAACCTCGTCAACAACCCCAGATAAGCCGCTTTTATCTGCAATGAAACAGATGACTGATCCACATAAGCAAGCAAACTGGATACATCACCCACCCGCTCTCTCTCATTCTGAGATAACAAGGCTTCTGGATTAGCAGCCAGCTTGCCTGCCTCCCGCACCTGATATACATTGTTACCCACAACTGCAATAGCGGCCTGTATCTTGTCATTATCTTCATCAGACAACCATGTCAGCTGGCGTTGCGATAATACCTTGAGTGTATTATCCACCGCCTGCAATAAACCGGCATCACCTGAACCAAGATATTGTTCAAGTTTTATATAGACATCGGTATTGATAATACCTTTGAAATCATAGAAATCCTGGTAGATCTGATAAGGGCGATCCATCTGCCGCCAACCCCAGAAACCAACGATAATAGAAAGTGCTGTAAAGACAATAATTAACAGAGAAACAAGCTGCGTAACAACCTTGAGCTTCATAAAATTCACCCGAATAGAGAAACCAGTTTATAGCCTCAGTATATTTCGTATTTATGACATGAATATGACAAGGTCTGGTGTGTACTACTTACTAAAGAACTCTTCATTAAGGAACCTTTGTGTTAGCTGAAAAACAAAAAAGCTTCATGATTTTGCAGACTCTGCTACTATAACCATATGACTACTGAAAAAAACCATATAACCACAAAGACAACTAAGCAGAAAACACCCATACCCTCACGCATGCAGAAAAAAGATATACATGCATTACTTCAACAAGCTGAGGATAATGACGACCTCATCCCAATAACAGAAACATTAAAAGGGCGCGTTATCTTTCGAACCAAAGATATTAGAACTATTGGTAAACTAAAACGCCGTGCTGAACGTAACAGCTTCATTCATGAAGTTCTCATCAACCGAATCAAAGACGGGATTGAAGCCACCGCATTTGAAATGGTAACAAAAGCCTATGATATCCCGATGAGCGAAGGGTACAAACTAATGGGTATTCCTCAATCAACATTAAGGCGCCGGCTGAATAAGGGTAAGTTGTTGCCAAACGAGTCTGATCGCGTTTATCGATATGCCGAACTCATGACCAAAGCCACTGAGATGATGCAAAAAGATTCTAATCGTGCCGCTAGCTGGTTCAAAAAGCCCATGGAAATCTTTGGCGGTGAAACACCATTGCAGCACGCCATAACAGAAATCGGTGCTCGTGAGGTTGAAGACCTAATCGGTCGTATTCGACACGGTGTCTTTAGTTAATGCCGACTGGATGGCGTGTAGCCGACCCTGAGTTTGCAAAAAGCCCCCAGGAAATGCTATCCGGCGAAGGGGCATTTTTGCATGGTGGACGCTGGAACACCAAGGGTCACCGCGTTGTCTATCTTGGCGGTAATCTTGCGACCGCATCGCTGGAGCTCCTGGTTTATCTGGATTCTATTTCAGTATTGAATTGCTTTTCGAAAATAGAAGTCACGTTTAATGATGAGCACATCATTCTTATAGATCCAGATGATCTACCCGATGACTGGACACAACCCTCAATGACTCCAACAACACAAATCATTGGCAATGACTGGTTGAGCAATCAAGAATCCCTAATACTGCAAATTCCCAGCGTAGTGATTGAAAGTGAACATAATTATTTGCTCAACCCACTACATCCAGATTTTAAAGAAATAGAGACATCCAATATCACGACATTCAAATACGATTCCCGCATAAGATAATTCATCAGGTGGTACAAATAATTTTGCCCAGATGTTCGGTTAATTTCATGTTTTCACTATAATCCACTGGGCAATCAATGATACTCACCGTATTATCAGCCATTGCCTGCTTCAGGATCGGCATCAGGTCTGCCGCCGATTCAACCCGATAGCCCTTCGCACCAAAGGACTCAGCATATTTCACAAAATCAGGATTACCAAAGCGGATATTGGATTGACGACCAAACTGATTTTGCTGCTTCCATTCAATCAGACCATAACCATTGTCATTCCATATCAAGATCACAATAGCAATATTCAAACGTATAGCGGTCTCGATCTCCTGCGAGTTCATCATAAAGCCACCATCACCCGTGACTGCCACCACAGTTTTATCCGGGTTAACCATCTTCGCGGCAATCGCACCGGGCACCGCAATTCCCATGCTGGCAAAGCCATTCGAGATAATACAGGTACTCGGGTGCTCGCAACGAAACATACGCGACATCCACATCTTGTGTGCGCCCACATCACAGATCACAATATCCTCAAGCCCCAGCGCGGTACGCAGATCCCAAATAATCTTTTGTGGCTTAACTGGAAAACCATCATCCTGACTATGCTGATTCATATCCTCTATCAGCGCCTTGCGTAATGGTCGCATCAGATGTCCAGCATGAGGTGTGGCCTGCTGCATAATTTGCAACAGGCTATGCTTGATATCACCCACAATACCCACCTCGATGGGATAACAGGCATCCACCTCAGCCGGACTGGTATCAATATGGATAATCAGGCGATCACGCGTTGGATGCCACAGATAAGGGTGATACTCCACCAGATCATAACCAATACAAATAATCACATCGGCACGGTCAAAACCAATATTGATATAGTCCTTGGACTGTAGACCCGCACTACCCAGTGCTGTGGGATGATGAAAGGGCACCACACCCTTCGCCATAAAGGTATTCACTACCGGGATATTCAACTGCTCGGCAAACTCCGCCAACTGCTGCCAGGCACGGGCGCGCACAACCCCATTACCCGCCAGGATCATCGGGTTCTGTGCCGATGAAATTAATTTAGCCGCATCTTGTACCTGTTCAGCAGAAGGCTCCGGCCACACCACATGCTTCACCGGCAACGGCGATCCTTCAACCTCTGCCTTAGCAATATTCTCTGGAAACTCAATAAAGGTTGCGCCCGTTTTTTCAGTCTGCGCCAGTTTGAATGCCTTACGCACCACCTCAGGAATAATCTCAGCAACCGGCAGACGCGAGGCATATTTGGTAATAGGCTGAAACATCTGCACCAGATCCAGCACCTGATGCGATTCCTTATGCAGACGATTAGTATCCGCCTGACCCGATATCGCCACCACCGGTGCATGATCCAGATTAGCGTCCGCAACCCCCGTCACCAGATTAGTAGCACCCGGCCCCAACGTGGATAAACAGACACCCGCCTTACCCGACAGCCGACCATAGACATCCGCCATAAAGGCCGCGCCCTGTTCATGCCGAGTAGTAATAAACTGTATATTTGAATCCAGCAAGGCATCCATAAAATCCAGATTTTCCTCACCCGGCACCCCGAAGATGTATTCCACACCCTCGTTCTCCAAACAACGTATAAACAGTTCTGCTGCCTTCATATTTTTTCCACTGTCCTGCTGTCATTACTCAGAATAATCTAATTGGTGCGTAGTACGCACCCTACCTGTCATTACCCAGCAAAACCTATTGGTGCGTAGTACGCACCCTACCTTGTCTTCTTTTTCCGTTCCATCTCAACCAGGTAATCAACCGCCTTCAACATCCCCCTGTGCCCCCCCGTCAAACGCGCCGAGGTCTTATACTTACCATTCACAATCATCGTTGGCACACCCGAGATACCATAACGCCGTGTCATCTGACGTGCCTGATTGACCTTGGTCATCACCCCGAAAGAGTTATAGGTCTTATGAAACAGATCCTTATCCACACCAAATTCAGCAAAGAACCGCGCCAAAGCCGCCTCACCATTTAGATTCTGTTTCTTAATATGAATAGCATCAAATAAAGGACGATGTATCCTGTCTAACACACCTAAAAGCTGAGCCGTATAATAGGCACGGACAAAAGTCTCCCATTGCGGATTTAATAATGCCGGCAGGCGCACAAAGACAACATCATCCTTCTGCTGTTTAATCCATTTTTCCAGCAAGGGTTCAAGACGATGGCAATGTGGGCAGCCATACCAGAATATCTCCAACACCTCGATCTTGTTCGAATCGACTGTCGCCTGCTCCGGTATAACCAATTGGTATTCAATACCCTCGTCATATTCAACCTTGTCTGCTAACGCCATTGTTGGCAGCGCAAATAACCACACCATTAATATGATCAATTGTTGTCCCGCTTTATGCATACGCTTTATCCCCTTATCCGTTCATTCGTATCTTTTAACACTTGTATAATAACCTAAAAAAAGTACATACTTAGCCTAATTGAGGCTGAGACCATGGATTACTCTCTAATATGCATGACATACACCGGATTCTACAAGAACATTCGCTGTTATTTAGCGTCAATGCTGACTATATTGAGGGCTTGTACCTGGACTATCAGGAAGATCCAGGCTCGGTTGGCAAACAGTGGCAAGACTACTTCTCTCACTTGCAACAAGGTGATGCCGCACAGACTCTTGAATTACTCAAGCCTGCGCATCAACCCATCACAACCGGCATCTGTCAATTTACCCAGGGAAATGATCTAGCCTGTGATTCTGCTGAAAAACAAAGCCAGGTTCTACGACTGATCAATGCCTACCGTGTCCGCGGGCACCAACAAGCTGATATTGATCCACTCTACCTGCGTGAACGCCCCGTTATTGCTGACCTCAGCCTCAAATATCATCAACTTGACGAGCGCGACCTCAATACCTCATTCAATACTGGCTCACTGGTTGGCCCCAAACAACAAAAACTGTCAGAGATCCTGCAACGTCTACAAGACCTGTATTGTGGTAGCCTCGGTCTGGAATACATGCACATTACGGACACCATAGAAAAACGCTGGATTCAACAACGTATCGAGACACCTGATGGCCGCCCTGCCATCCGACCCGAGACACAAAAACATATACTGGAACGACTCACCGCCGCCGAAGGACTGGAACGCTATCTCCATACTCGCTATGTCGGTCAAAAACGTTTCTCACTGGAAGGTGCTGAGAGTTTGATCCCGCTGCTGGATGAAATCATCTTGCAGGCAGGCACTCAAACGGCAAAAGAAGTCGTTATTGGCATGGCTCATCGTGGTCGACTGAATGTGCTCATCAATACTCTGGGCAAGCTACCCTCCACCCTGTTTCAGGAATTTGAAGGCAAACCTGGCAAGAAAAAACTGGTTGGCTCCGGTGATGTTAAATATCACAAAGGTTTTTCTGCCGACACCCAGACACCTGGTGGCCCCGTTCATGTCACACTAGCCTTCAATCCCTCTCACCTTGAGATCATCGCCCCGGTAGTACAAGGCTCGGTGCGCGCCCGACAACAACGCCGCAATGATCATCATGGCAATCAGGTACTACCCATTGCCATTCATGGTGATGCCGCTTTCTCCGGTCAGGGCGTGGTCATGGAAACATTAAATATGTCTCAGGCCAGGGGCTTTACTACCGGTGGCACTGTACATATCGTTATTAATAATCAGATCGGTTTTACCACCAGTAACCCGTTGGATACCGGCTCAACATTCTATTGTACCGATGTTGCCAAGACCGTACAGGCACCTATTTTTCATGTTAATGGTGATGATCCTGAGGCAGTATTATTTGTCACCCGCCTGGCCCTGGACTTCCGTATGGAATTCAACAAGGATGTCGTGATTGACCTGCTCTGTTATCGCCGTCATGGTCATAATGAGGCGGATGAGCCTGCCACAACACAACCCTTGATGTATAAAAAAATCCGCGCCCATGCGACCACATTATCAATTTATGCCAAAAAATTAATTGATGCCGGTGTTGTTACATCCCAACAGACCGACGCCATGCGCGAACAATACCGTAGTGCACTGGAACAAGAAAAGGGCGTATCACCCCATTCCGTACCTGGCTCGATACACGCCTTCCCGGTAGACTGGGATCAATATAAAGGTAGCCATTGGGATCAAGACATTGATACCCATCTACCACTAAAAAGACTACGCGAGCTCGCCCAACAACTACTCAAACTACCGACCGGGTTTGAACTGCACCCCAGGGTCAGCAATATTATTAAAGAGAGAGGCAAGATGGCAGCAGGGGCTGTCGCCTGTGACTGGGGTTTTGCCGAAACCATGGCCTACGCTTCCCTGTTAGCCGATGGCTACAAGATTCGTCTCTCGGGTCAGGATAGCGGACGTGGCACCTTCTTTCATCGTCATGCCGTCTTACATAATCAGGTAGATGGCAAATCTTATGTCCCGTTACAACATGTCAGCGAAAAGCAGGGCCGCTTTATCGTCATTGACTCCTTACTCTCGGAAGAAGCGGTGCTTGCCTTTGAGTATGGTTATGCCACCACTGATCCCTCCTCATTAACAATATGGGAGGCGCAATTTGGTGACTTTGCCAATGGTGCACAGGTTGTTATTGATCAATTTATCAGCTCAGGCGAATTAAAGTGGGGACGCATGTCGGGCCTGGTATTAATGCTGCCTCATGGTTATGAAGGTCAGGGAGCCGAACACTCCTCAGCACGTCTTGAACGCTATCTGCAACTCTGCGCCGAGGATAATATGCAGGTCTGCATACCCAGTACACCGGCACAGATCTTTCACCTGCTACGCCGTCAGATGATCCGGCCTTATCGTAAGCCACTGATTATAATTACACCTAAGAGCCTGTTAAGACACCGCCTGGCAACCTCCAGCCTGGAACAACTCTCACAACAGGGTTTTCACAATGTCATTGGCGATGATCAGGCTGATGTTAAAAATGTAAAACGAATTATCCTGTGCTCAGGCAAGGTCTATTACGACCTGCTGGAACAACGTGAAAAACAGAGCCTCAAACAGGTCGCCATTATTCGTATTGAACAGCTGTATCCATTTCCAGAGCAACAACTCAAACAGGAATTGGCACTGTATAAAAAGGCAAAAGAGATTATCTGGTGTCAGGAAGAACCACAGAATCAGGGTGCCTGGTATCAGATCCAGCATCGTTTCCGCCTCTGTCTCCATAACAAACAAAATCTTGGCTATGCGGGCAGAGAAGCCTCAGCGGCACCCGCTGTTGGCATGTTTAGTCTACACATTGAACAACAACAGGCACTCATTGATGCCGCACTAAAAGGTCCTATACAGGAGGTCCCCTCATGAGCGATGAGCTTCGTGTTCCCGTACTACCAGAATCCGTTACCGATGGTCTAGTCTCCACTTGGCATAAAAAAGAAGGTGATTTTGTTAAACGAGATGAGATACTAGTCGACATCGAAACCGATAAGGTGGTATTCGAGGTTCCTGCCACCACAGATGGCGTGCTCACTCACATCCTTAAACAAGAGGGTGAGATAGTAGCCAGTGAAGAGCCTCTAGGCACCATTGATAGTCAGCAGTCTGCACCCACAACAGCGGATAAACCCGCATCGACAGCGGCAAGTAAAGATACGAAGGATATTGTACTAACCCCGGCAGTACGAAATCTTGTTGCTGAACATGATCTCGATCCCGCCATGATTAATGGCACAGGTAAAGGCGGGCGTATTCTCAAGGCGGATGTCCTGCAATATATCGAGCAACAGAAAACCAATAACACCATTGCCGATAGCAGTCGTCCACCTCCTGCCACAACAGCAGGCACAACACCTGCGGTACGGCGTGAACCCATGAGTCGACTGCGGGCAAAGATTGCTGAACGCATGGTAGAGGTACAACATAACGCCGCGATTCTTTCGACCTTTAATGAGGTCAATATGCAGGCTATCATGGATATGCGTAAACGCTATCAGGAGACCTTTCAGAAAAAACACGGCATCAAACTAGGTGTCATGTCCTTTTTTGTCAAGGCCGTCTGTGAGGCATTAAAACGCTTCCCGATTGTGAATGCCTCGGTTGAAGATAACGATATTCTTTACCATGACTATTATGATGTCAGTATTGCCGTCTCCTCCCCGCGTGGACTGGTGGTGCCGGTCATACGCAATGCCGACCAACTGGGCTTTGCCGGGATCGAACAGGCCATTGCTAATTTTGCACTACGCGCAAAAGAGGGCAAGCTGAATCTGGATGAACTCCTCGGTGGCACCTTCACCATTACCAATGGCGGAGTATTTGGTTCTATGCTATCCACACCACTACTCAATCCACCACAAAGCGCTATTCTTGGTATGCATAATATCCAGCAACGTGCGATGGTCGAGAATGGTGAGATTGTGATTCGTCCAATGATGTATCTCGCTCTATCCTACGATCATCGCATTATTGATGGTCGTGATGCGGTACAGTTCCTGGTAAATATCAAACAATCACTAGAAGAACCTCATCGACTATTACTGGATATATAAGGATGAAGCATTATGAAATATGATGTCATTGTTATTGGTGCGGGGCCAGCCGGATATGTGGCCGCTATTCGTTGTGCTCAACTGGGGCTGAAAATCGCTTGTATTGATCAGTGGCTGAATGAAAAGGGGCAGGCTCGACTCGGCGGCACCTGCCTGAATGCCGGCTGCATTCCATCCAAGGCGCTACTTGAATCCTCTGAACTCTACTACCGTGCACAACATGAATTTATCAATCATGGCCTCAAGATCAACAAACTGGGTCTCGATCTAAAGACCATGCAAAGCCATAAAGACGGTATTGTACAACAACTCACCGATGGTATCTCCAGCCTGTTCCAGGTCAACAAGATCGAATGGCTACAGGGTAGCGCACAATTACTGGAGGGACTGCGGGTCGCCTTTACCGCACATGGTAAAAAGAAAGCCGGGATATTGCAGGCAACAAACATCATCATTGCCAGTGGCTCACGTCCGGTTGAGATTGCTGCCGCCCCCCTCGACAATCAACACATTGTCGATTCCAGTGGTGCCCTCGCCTTTAAAAAAGTGCCTAAACGCCTGGGAATTATTGGTGCCGGTGTTATCGGCCTTGAACTCGGTAGCGTATGGAAACGTCTGGGATCTGAAGTCACTATTCTGGAAGCACAGGAACAGTTCCTGCCCAGCGTCGATCAAAAGATTGCCAAGCTGGCATTAAGAGAATATCGCAAACAGGGGCTTGATATCCAGCTCGGTGCCCGTGTCACCTCCAGCAAACGCCTATCCCGCTCGGTCAAGATACAATACGAACAAGGCGGGGATAACAAACAACTGACCGTTGATCAACTGGTCGTCGCTGTCGGTCGCCGACCTAATTCAGAGACCATTGCCGCAGCTGAGGCCAACCTGCTACTGGATGAACGCGGATTTATTAATGTCGACGAATACTGCGCAACCAATATCCCGAATGTCTACGCCATTGGTGATGTCGTACGCGGCCCGATGCTGGCACACAAGGGCTCGGAGGAAGGTGTTATCGTGGCCGAGAGTATCGCCAGTGGCAAGAGAAAAAAGGTTAACCTTGATATCATCCCCTCGGTTATCTACACCCATCCAGAATTATCCTCGGTTGGAAAAACAGAAGAGGAATTAAAAGAGGCCGGGGTTGCTTATCGTTCAGGGAGTTTTCCCTTTGCTGCCAATGGTCGCGCCAGAGCGATGGATGCACCCGAGGGGCTGGTTAAACTATTAGCTGATCGTGATACCGATCAATTACTCGGTGTGCATATCTTTGGCGCCGGTGCCTCAGAACTCATCGCCGAGGCCACCCTGGCATTAGAATTCTGTGCCAGCAGTGAAGACCTCGCCCGCACCATTCACGCCCACCCCACCCTGTCTGAATCAATACATGAAGCAGCCCTGGGTGTTACGGGACATGCCATCCATCAGGCGCGTTAAAATATGAACATCAATAAACTATCTATCATTCTGCTAAGTCTCTGGCTCAGTGCCTGCTCCATCATCCCTGACCTGCCCGGTCCGATTGGCATTCCCGGGTTTTAGTCGCTTGTCAGAGATCTTTGATGCTCCAGAATGGAATGGTGCGCAGTGCACACCCTACCTGGGTAGGGTGTGCACTGCGCACCAATGACTAGCTACTTAAGACCTTCAATATAGGCAGCAACGGCCTGTATCTCAGCATCCGTCAGCTTCGATGCAATCATCTGCATCATTTTAGCACTATCATTACTACGCTCACCCGAGGCAAAGGCCTTTAATTGAGCCTGGGTATAAGCCGCATGCTGACTACCCAATACAGGGAAACCAGCGGCTGGATTACCCGCAGCATCAGCACCATGACAAGCTGTACATGCCGTCACACCAGAGTCCAGGTTACCACTACGATAGATCAATTCACCCACGCTGGTACCTGACGCATCTGCATTACCTGCTGATTTTTTCTGCGCTGCAAAATAAGCGGCGACATTCTCCATATCCTGTGGACTCAGCCCCATCGCCATCGGTGCCATAATCGCATTGGTCCGATCACCGGCCTTAAAATCTGCTAATTGCTTAACCAGATAACCCGGATGCTGCGCCGCCAGTTTCGGCCATGCAGGGTTAAAGCTATTTCCATCCATGCCATGACAACCGGCACAAACTCCGGCCGTAGCCTGACCCGCGCTAATATCAGCCG
Organism: Gammaproteobacteria bacterium; assembly: GCA_013151035.1. Lineage (NCBI taxonomy): Bacteria > Pseudomonadati > Pseudomonadota > Gammaproteobacteria > Gammaproteobacteria bacterium. The sequence continues at coordinate 20,679 of JAADJB010000054.1, read as the reverse complement.
CTGCTGAAGCCGCTGTTGAAAAACCGGCAAACGCAAGTGCAAGCCCGAAGACCCTCAAAGACAAGGCTATTTTGTTCATACCACAATAACTCCCAAAACTATCGATGCCATCAAGGATTCGTTGCACCGAATATAAATAACGATAAAACCACTCTACAATTAAGGAGGCAATTATACTACGAATTGTTGTTTCCGGTAAAATAATAGAGAATAGAGCTTATGAAAAATATCTATGCCCAAAGTAGTTTCCTAACCAGTGCCGCAAAACCCAGCCAGGCTCCTACCGATATCGGTGGTGAGGTCGCCTTTGCCGGACGCTCTAATGCAGGCAAATCTAGCGCACTCAATACCATCACCAATCAAACCAAACTGGCTCGTACCAGCAAGACACCGGGGCGTACGCAGTTACTCAACTTCTTTCAGGTTAATGAGGATATACGTCTCGTTGATCTCCCCGGTTATGGCTTTGCCAAGGTGCCATTAGCCGTTAAACTGAACTGGGAGAAATCACTGAGTGAATACCTTGAAACCCGCAAGTCACTAAAAGGAATGATTTTATTATGTGATTCCAGAAGGGCGTTAACCGAATATGATCAACAAATGATCCTCTGGTGTCATCAGGCTGGTCTGGCAGTGCATATCCTCCTCACCAAGTCCGACAAACTCAAGAAAGGCCCTGCCAAGGCCTCCCTGCTCGCCGCCAAACGTCTGCTACCTACCCTGCATCCCGATGCCAGCGTGCAATTATTTTCATCGCTAAAGAAGACTGGTGTCGATGAGGCTATAAAACAACTGAATCAATGGTTGGTGACCGAAAAACCGGGGACAGACCACGGTTCTTCCGGGGATGACATGCTCTGACGTGACATAAAGAAAACCCGATACCTATAGGGGGGCAGGTATCGGGCGAGTAATCCGGCTACAAACCGGAATGGAGGATACATCATCTATGTTTAACAATAGTCCACTATTAACGGATTACCAGTCAAATTAATCACTTATTTGAAATAATTTTCAAACAAGAAATAACTCAATTTAAAACAATAAGTTAAATGCACTTTTAATGTGCCTCATCCCAGTTTTTACCCACCCCGATATCGACAATCAGTGGTACGCTCAAATGGGCTGCTGACTCCATCGCCTGTCGAATCGCAACAACCGCTTCCTCTAACCTGGGTTCAGCAATCTCAAACACCAATTCATCATGCACCTGCATCAGCAACTTGACCTCATTGCCCTGTGTCGACACCCACTGATCCACCTGCAACATGGCACGCTTGATGATATCTGCTGCCGTGCCCTGCATTGGCGCATTAATGGCAGCACGCTCGGCCTGTTGCCGACGCATCCCGTTTTTTGCATTAATCTCCGGTAGATATAGACGACGACCAAATACGGTGGAGACATAACCATCGGCATGCGCCTGCTCACGGGTACGCTCCATATATGCTTTAACCCCTGGGTAACGCTGGAAATAGCGATCAATATATTCCTGCGCTTGACCCCGTTGGATATCAAGCTGTTTAGCCAGACCAAAGGCCGACATACCATAGATCAGGCCAAAATTAATCGCCTTGGCTGCCCTGCGCTGCTCCTTTGTCACCGCCTCAACACTACAGCCAAAGACCTCACTCGCGGTGGCACGGTGAATATCCTCGCCCTGAGCGAATGCGGTCAACAGACCCTCATCTGCCGATAGATGCGCCATGATCCGCAACTCCACCTGGGAGTAATCGGCCGCCACAATACGCGCGCCCTCTGCAGCGATAAAGGCCTGTCGAATACGCCGACCTTCCTCACTGCGTACCGGGATATTCTGTAGATTAGGATCAGAAGAAGATAGGCGACCGGTCGCCGTAACCGCTTGATGATAAGAGGTATGCACCCGACCCGTACGAGGATCAACCTGCTGGGGCAGTTTATCAATATAGGTGGATTTCAGCTTGCTCAGGGCACGATATTCAAGGATCAATTTAGGTAGCGGATAATCCAGTGCCAACTCCTGCAATACCGATTCGGCGGTAGAGGGAGCACCCTTGGGGGTCTTTGCCAGCACGGGTAGATTCTGACGCTGATACAGAATCTCCTGGATCTGCTTGGGTGACGCCAGATTAAACGGACCATCCGCCAACCGATAGGCCTCCATCTCGATCTTTGCTAACTTTGTAGCGATCTCCTTGCTTTGTGCCGCCAACATCTGCGTATCAATCAAAACACCTGTACGCTCAATACGTGATAACACCGATAATAAGGGCAGCTCCAGCTCGCTGAATATAGCCTTGAGCTCCGGTTCCTGTTCGATTTGTGGCCACAGATATTGATGTAACCGCAGGGCGACCTCAGCATCCTCAGCCGCATAAGGTGCCGCCTGTTCAATCGGCACCTGGGCAAAATTGAGCTGTTTCGCACCCTTACCTGCCACATCGGTATAGCTGATCATCTTGTGACCCAGATACTTCAGTGCCAAGGTATCGAGATTATGCCGATTCGCCGCACTATCAGCGACATAGGACTCCAGCATCGTATCAAACACGATGCCTCTCAGTGTAATCCCATGATTTTCCAGCACATTTTTATCATATTTAAGATGCTGCCCAAGCTTGTGATAACGCTCATCCTCCAGGATCGGCTTCAATGCCTGTAGCACCTCATCACGATCCAGTTGCGCTGGCATCCCCTCATACAAATGAGCCAACGGAATATAGGCCGCCTCACCCGGCTCTACCGACAGCGAGACCCCGACAATCTCGGCCTGCATATAATCCAGACTGGTAGTCTCAGTATCCAGCGCAAAATAAGGGGCCTGTTTGATACGCTCGATCCAGTCCTTTAGCTGTTCCTCGGTATCGACCACATCATAACGCAGCGGTTCCTTGGGCTCCTGTGTCGACAGGCTACCCACAATCTCCCGCAACCAGGTGGAAAACTCCATCCGTGCATACAACTGCTTCAATGACTCATTATCCGCTTCAGCAGGTGCCAGATCATCAACACCCAGCTCCAGATCCAGTTCACAACGAATGGTTGCCAGATCACGTGACATCGCCAGATCATCCAGATGGGCGCGCAAACTCTCACCCACCTTGCCCTTGATCTCGTCCGCATGCGCCACCAGGGTATCGGCATCACCATACTGATTCAGCCACTTCACTGCCGTCTTGGGGCCCACTTTAGGCACACCGGGGATATTATCCGAGCTATCACCCATCAGCCCCAGCAGCTCAATAATACGTTCCGGTGGCACCCCGAACTTCTCCACCACACCCGCCCGATCCAGCGTCACATTGGTCATGGTATTAATCAGATGCACATGATCATCCACTAACTGTGCCATATCCTTATCCCCGGTAGAGATCAGGGTATCAATACCGCGAGCACTCGCCTGTCGCGCCAGCGTGCCAATCACATCATCCGCCTCCACCCCCGATACCTGCAATATCGGCAGACCCATAGCACGAATAATGGCATGGATGGGTTCGATCTGTTCTGCCAGCTCATCCGGCATCGAGGGTCGATTGGCCTTATATTCCGGATATAGATCATCACGAAAGGTCTTACCCCTGGCATCAAATATCACCGCAATCTGATCCGGCTCATACTCCGTAATCAGCTTACGCAACATATTAATAACACCATAGACCGTGCCGGTGGATTCACCATGGGAATTGGTTAGGGGTGGCATAGCGTGGAAGGCTCGGTAGAGATAAGACGAACCATCGATCAGGATCAGGGGTTTATTTTTCATCAGTCTAGAATAACAAAAAGTCGGTGCCTCTATTTTACTATTTTAGTGTTAATGCTAATTGCTTTGACACGAAATCAATCACAGCACGAACACGCCCACTGTGCCTAAGATCATTGTGATATACCAGCCATATTTCATGTTCAGGTATTACTTCACCTGTGATTACAGGATTAAGATCCTTGTTCATCCTGGAAAATATATGTGGTTGTATCGATACCCCTAAACCTATTAATGTTGCCTTTAGTCGTGCCATCGTATTATCACTACGTAAAATGCATCGCGATGGAGTTATATGATCTGCCAACCACTGATTTTCAGGTAAAGAAGAAAGGACATCGCCATATGCAATTATATGATGATGCTTAAGGTCAGGGATTTTTAATGGTGTTCCATGTGTCGCCAAATATTCACTTGATGCGTATAAACCCATCTCCATATTGCCAATATATTTAACGACAAGATTGGCATCACTGGGACGAAATAATCGAATTGCAATATCTGCATCACCACTTGTCAGATTAGCCGTGCTCGATGATACATTAAGAGTTATATTTATTTCAGGATACTTCTGATAAAGCTCAGGCAGTACCGGTAGTAAAACTTCCATACATAAGCCCTCAGGAACGGCAACCCTGACTGTCCCGCATATTTCCTTTTCTCCTTCCTGCACGGCTCGTTTTGATTTTACCACCAATGAACGTATGGATAGTGATTGTTCCAGAATATACGCACCTTCCTGTGTCAGCGTTAACCCTTTTGCATGACGCTGAAATAATTTAATTCCAAGTGCAGCTTCCAGGGCATTAACGTGCCTACCAACAGTTGGTTGATTAGAGCCCAGTGATTTCGCAGCGGCAGAAAGACTACCTGTTTCTGCCGCTGCGACAAAATATCGAAACCCATCCCAGTTAATGCTATTCATTTTTATATACCTGATATTTAAATATCACAATAGATGACTTGTACCTTAATAGCATATCATTAGCGCATGAAGAAACCCCACTTGTATCAAACATGAGGAATTTATATGAACCACTCAATTTGCTTATATGATAAACAGATAGTAATTGAGATCAGCCAAAAGGCCGAGCGGGCTTTATCTGCCCGAAGTCAGCCGATCATTGCAGAAATTAATCTAATATTTGGCTGCCTAGTATTAAAGCGCATCTGGTTTAGAGAACAGGTGGATCTACAAACAGTCCCGGTAACAACAGGGTTAATGGTTTGTTTTAACGTAGTCCGCTATGCAAAAACCTGTCGTATTTCTGATATTGACGATGGTGCCGAATCAGAAGATTTTCCCATAGCAAGGGACAAGAAATCATTTGTTCCTGACAAAGTCTTTATTGACTATAAAAAAGGGAAATTCTCAGGCAGCTACACTTACAATACAAGCGCAAAATAAACGGCACTCTATTTGCTCATTAAATCAGCTCAAGCCATTGGCGCGCGCACCATTGAGACCCGCCCCACCAACATCAATGGGTAATTGTATGCCAGCGGTCACAGCACTTGCACCGGTAAGGCGACGTTGTATCATCAAACCATCATTAGCATCCCAATATAGGGGGTGTCCTGTGGCACTGTAATGGTGGAGCCATTCAAGATGGGAGTATTGCTTATAATATAAGGGGTAGGTGATCCAAGGGTTACATTCAAAACAGGGGTTACAGTACCAACTTCAATTGACCCTCCAGATCCTATAGTTATAGAGCCTGCACCCCCATTTCCTACAGCACCCCCCACTCTCGCCTCCTACAATAATAATACTACCCGTCATCAAAAGAGACACCCGTTAGATCAATCGATTGTGCGGCTTCAAGAACAATAGTTGTAGCCGTGATAGTAACATCTGATGTGCTAACACCTAAAATACTGGTGGCATGTATTGATTTGTGTATGATCAGAATAAAGTGCATCAAGGGATATAATGCACCAAATGTTATGTCTGTGTCACTGTGCAGGGATAAGGAGGCAACCGGTATATCACCCGCGATATACACAACCCCATCGACATTTAATTCCAGGCGTATATTTTCCGGAATGGAGATCTCGGTCAGTGCCTCATTGGCCGACAGAAAGGACTCAATACACCTTGTTTTTTTAATTATCGCGCTGCTGATGATGTCTGTTACAGGATATTAGTGCAAATTATAGCCTTATCCCGAACAACTCAGATCTGACAGGAAAGTCATAAACATCGCCTTACAATGTCGATTTTTTTTACACTTCTTTCCTGCTTAACCTCAAGGGATTTTGCAATCCTACTAATAACAACAAGATACGATCATGGCATATAAATTGCTTATTCTACATTGTAATGCATTTAAAAATTTGCAATAAAAGTCTATTGATAGAATCTTTGGAGAAAGATAATGAACAAATATTTTTTAAGACTATTCGGCACACTACTATGTATGGTCTCAACCAGCAGTTTTTCAGCAACTGTGATATTCAGTGATGGCTTCGAAGGTGAATCTGGTTATGGTTTAAACTATAGCTCCTTCAATAACTGGGACATCACCAGCGGATCAGTCGATCTTATTAATCAAGGTAGTTATAGTCTATCCTGTGTTGGCAACACGGGACGTTGTGTTGACCTGGATGGCTCATCAAACCAGGCAGGCACCTTTTCCACTAAGCAGACATTCAACTTGTCTCCAGGCACTTACGAACTTTCTTTTGCACTTTCAGGGAATCAGCGTAATTCAAGCCTGGATGTAGTTGATGTCTCCATGAGCAGTTTATTTAGCACACAAATTTCAAAAAATGGATTTGACCCGTACGAGCTTTTTTCCTTTATTATCACGGTGAACAGCCCAACATCGACAGGCATTACTTTCACCCATCAGGGGGTAGATAATCTAGGTATGATGCTTGATGATGTGCAGCTGGTTTCTACTGTGCCAGTACCGGGTGCCGTCTGGTTATTGGGTAGTGGCCTGATAACACTGTTTGGTTTATCACGACGCAGAGGGTGCGCGCCGCATATATGTTAATAAGCCCAATAGCCCTAAGACAAATAACCATACAGCAGACGGGACAGGTACAGGCGCAATATCATTGAAGCTGATTATATCCAGGTTAAACGGTGTCATCTAGGCACTACTATCAGATGCCTTGGCAATGATTGACAGTGTATGAGAGCCGGGTGAATAAGTAAACACCTGACCCAGTAGGGCCTGCATCCTGGAGATTAACCGTATCCTCAAGCCCACAGGACGCACACCCATCTTCGATAAATTTATGGAAAATAACAAAAAACCTCTCTACTCAGACGGATAAGCAATATCTTCAGTAACCTGTTGGCAACCAAAATAAATCTCGTTGGGTTACGCTTCACTAACCCAACCTACAATTTAGTTTCTCATTCCCTGCGCTCTTGCGCGGGAATACATGCATACAAGACTTGCCCCTCATTCCTTGATAGAATCCATCCCATAACTCAAGCACCACACACAGGAGAACAACATGGGCAAGAAGATGTTAATTATGCTGACCAGCGGCCCGGACACCCCAACCCGCCTGGAAACCCCGTTTAATCAGGCAATGACGGCTATCGCACTGGATTCAGATGAGGTCACGATACTCTTTACTATGGAAGGCACTCGCCTGTTAAAAAAAGGTGTCGCAGAAACGATCTTTAGTCGTGAGGGTGGCCCTAGTGTCTATGAGGCGATACAGATTGCCAAGGAATGCGATGTCAAAATGTATGTCTGCCCCTCGTCACTGGAAATGCACAATATTGAGCTGGAGGATTGCATCCCCGAGCTGGACGGACCAATGGGTGCTGCCGGTTATGCCACCATGGGTATGCAGGATGATGTAGTTGTATTCTGCTATTAAGAATCTGTAACTATGGCAAACGACAAGACAAGCTCAAGCAAACTCGATCAGATGGTGGCGGATAGTCACCAGCACCGTGATGAACGCAACAAGGGCTACCGTGAAAAGGCGATGGGAATGTATCCCTGGGTCTGTGGTCGCTGTTCGCGCGAGTTCACTCGCGCCAATGCACGCGAACTGACTGTGCATCATCGTGACCATAACCACTCCAACAATCCGGAGGATGGTAGTAACTGGGAGCTTTTGTGCCTCTATTGCCATGACAATGAACACTCCCGCATGCTCGATCATCAGGCCTCCGGGGATAGGAATCTGGGCGAGAAAAAAATCACTGGTGCCACTCAAAATCCGTTTGCAGATCTCGCCAACCTGCTCAACAAGAAAGAGAATGAATAATGTCTAAAGCAGCAATGCCTACGGAGATCAAGCTCCATCAAAAATCCCGATTACTGGAACTGACCTATGAGTCGGGTGAAAACTTCAAACTACCCTGTGAATATCTACGCACCCAGGGCAAATCAGCCGAGGTCGTCACCAACGAGATGCCGGTTGCCAATAAGGTTGATGTCAATATCGAGAAGATTGAGATGCAAGGCAACTATGCCCTGCGCATCTACTTTGATGATGGTTATGACTCCAGTGGTTTTTCCTGGGGTAGCCTGTATGAGCTCGCGCTTAATTATGAAGTAAACTGGGCGACCTATCTGGCTGCACTGGAAAAATATGGCCTGACTCGTACTATCAGTGTAAATGAAGACACAAAGATACAGATCAAGGTACTGTATTTTATGCGCCTTTTGATCAAGGTCACGCGTAAAGAAGAAGAGGATATTGAGCTAAAACCAGAGCAGGCGACGGCCGGTGAACTACTCGCCCTGTTACGCAAACGCGGTGGGGACTGGGAACAACCTTTTGCCGATAACGCGGTACAGATTACCGTCAACAAACACTTTGCTGAATTATTCACCCGCCTGGAGAATGGGGATGAGATTGCCATTGTGCCCGTCCCCAAAGGTAGCCAGAAAGAAGCCCTATAATTCCGCTACCACCTACCCACTGAAAGCTCTACAATAGAACTATGACTGATGAACACAAAAGATCCATTATGCATACCCTGGAGCCTATCAATGACAGCACTCTGTCACGGGAATCCTGGAAAATATTCCAGATTATGGCGGAGTTTGTTGAGGGCTTTGAACGCTTGTCACAGATCAAGCCCTCGGTCAGCATCTTTGGTTCCGCCCGCACCCCGAAGGATCACCCCTATTACAAACTCGCCGAGGAGATCGCCGAACTCATCTCCAACTCGGGTTTCTCGGTGGTCAGTGGTGGTGGGCCGGGCATCATGGAGGCCGCCAACAAGGGTGCCTATCAAGGCAAGTCAGCCAGCATCGGTCTAAACATCCAGATCCCGAAGGAACAGAGCAGCAACCCTTATCAGGATGTCTCGCTGAATTTCCGTCACTTCTTTTCACGCAAGGTCATGTTTGTAAAATACGCCTCTGCCTATGTTGTACTACCCGGTGGCTTTGGTACCCTCGATGAATTTGCCGAGATACTGACCCTGATTCAGACCAACAAAAGCCGTCGTATTCCAATTATTCTAGTACATTCACCCTTCTGGGAAGGGCTGATCAACTGGTTTAAGAATACCCTGGTAACCGAGGGCACGATCTCAGCCAAGGATCTGGATCTCATCCAGATTATTGATGACCCACAAGAGATTGTGGATGCCATCTTCAAACATTACGAACAACGTGACTTCGAGCCATCGACCCGTGAGCAGGAAATCCTGCTGGAATTATAAGGCCTATATTATGCGCAACAGACTCCTGATCACAGCTTTACTCCTCAATCCCTTACCACTTATCGCAGATGTGGTTATGAGCCCGGAACCTGCCATTCCACCCCCCATGCTCACAGAGGAAGAGGCTAGTGCGATTAACCCCGAGGTGACCATTATTCGTAAAAAGGAACAGCTCATCGAGGAGTACCGTATTAATGGTCAGATCTACATGATCAAGATCACACCAAATAAGGGCTACCCTTATTACCTGGTCGATAGTAACGGTGATGGTAACCTGGATGCAAGACGCAATGATCTGGATCCCGAGCTCATGATTCCAAAGTGGATTATCTTTAGCTGGTAGGTTCTCATGTCTGTTTATACCACCATCAACCAAGATGAATTAATTGAATTCCTGGATACCTATCCCGCTGGAGAACTGGTGGAATACACCGGTATTAGTGATGGTATCGAGAATACTAATTATTTTGTCAGCACCAATAGCGACCGCTATGTCCTCACCCTGTTCGAGGAACATAGTGCCGAGGAGATGCCCTATTTTCTGGATCTGATGGCACATCTGGCAGAGCATGGTGTGCCCAGTGCTCACCCTATCGCCGATAATGCCGGCCAATATCTGCGTGAACTCAAGAGAAAACCAGCGGCTCTGGTTCAACGTCTACGCGGTGCCAGCGTTACCCATGCCAACACCGAACAATGCGCAGCTCTTGGCGCAGCACTCGGCCACCTGCATACGGTTGGACAATCATTTGTTCCACAACGTGATAACCCGCGTGGCGCGGCATGGTGGTCAAGCACCTGCACACGCCTGTTACCCAAACTGGATACCGCCGATGCCGAACTGATTCAGCATGAGATAGAAGCGCAGTCCCAACATAATTTTACCTCACTGCCACATGGGGTCATTCATGCCGATCTTTTTCGTGATAATGCCCTATGGGAAGGTGATCACCTGACGGGCATTATTGATTTTTACTATGCCTGTAGTGGCACCCTGTTATATGACCTTGCCATAACGGTGAATGACTGGTGTACCCAGGATAATGGATCTCTAGATACTCAACGCAGTCAGGCAATGTTACATGCCTATGCTCAACAGCGCACCTTCCTTAATGAAGAAAATGCAGCATGGCCGATGCTACTGCGCGCAGCCGCCTTACGTTTCTGGTTGTCCCGTCTACAGGACTATCACTTTCCACGCGAAGGCGAGATGACCCACACCAAAGACCCTCAGGTCTATAAAAATATTCTGCTGGGTCATATTCAGCAACCCACTAATCTAGCATAACCCTTGTGCTGAAAAATCTCGCCAGCCAGCTGGATCAAATTGCCGAATACACTGGACGACTGGTTTCCTGGTTTAGCCTCGCCATGGTAATTGTCACCGTGACGGTCGTAATCCTGCGTTATGCCTTTAATATCGGCTGGATTGCGATGCAGGAATCCGTTACTTATTTACACGCCAGTCTATTTCTACTAGCGGCGGCCTATACCCTGAAGCACGATGAGCATGTTCGAGTTGATGTGTTTTATGCCCCCTGGCCTGCTCACAAAAAGGCCTGGGTCAATCTGCTCGGCACCCTGTTTTTATTATTTCCAGTCTGTGGCTTCATCTTATGGAGTAGCCTGGGTTATGTCATAGACTCCTGGTCTTTATATGAAGGCTCGCGTGAAGCGGGTGGTCTACCCGGTGTCTTTCTGCTCAAGACGGCGATCCCGGTCATGGCGGTCTTGATGATTATTCAAGGCACCGCCCAGGCCCTACGGGCGATTGTCACCATTACAGAACATCGTTCCCATATCGAAGCAAAGAGTCGCCACTCATGATCGAAGAGCTTATGCCGCTATGGATGTTCCTCTGCGTCTGTCTGGTACTTCTGGCAGGCTACCCCGTTGCCCTGACCCTTGCCGGTACCGCGCTCTGGTTCTCGCTGTTAGGTCTGGCTATGGATCTATTCGACCCGGCATTCCTGCTCGCCATGCCCAACCGATTGTTTGGCATTATGACCAATCAGACCTTGATTGCTGTTCCCTTATTTGTCTTTATGGGTGTCACACTAGAACGCTCTCGTGTTGCAGAAAACCTGTTAGATTCTATGGCGGCTCTATTTGGGCGCATGCGTGGCGGGCTGGGTATCTCGGTCACCATCGTCGGTATGTTACTAGCCGCAAGCACCGGCATTGTTGGTGCAACCGTGGTGACCATGGGGCTGTTATCCATGCCCACCATGTTACGTCATGGCTATAACCCCAGTCTGGCAGCAGGGACAATCTGCGCCTCCGGTACCCTGGGTCAGATTATTCCGCCCTCTATTATTCTGGTATTACTCGGTGATGTCTTGTCATCGGCCTATCAACAGGCACAACTGGATATGGGGATCTTCTCACCCGAGACCCTGTCTGTCGGTGACTTGTTTGCCGGTGCCTTGATCCCCGGTCTATTACTGGTCGCACTGTATCTGATTTATCTGGTTGCCGTTGCCTACATCAAACCCGACTATATGCCGGATCATAAACAGGAACTTAGTACCCATGACTCGCCCCTGTGGCAACAGATTAGTCAGGCGTTACTACCACCCCTGTTATTAATCCTTGCCGTACTCGGCTCTATCCTCACCGGCATGGCGACACCCACCGAGGCAGCAGCAGTTGGTGCCATCGGCGCACTGCTCATTGCCCTGTCACGCAAACAACTCAGCTACAATACCCTCACTGATATCATGCGAACAACCACCCGCGTGACCAGCATGGTGTTCCTCATCCTGATTGGTGCCTCGGTATTCTCGCTGGTGTTTCGTGGTTTTGGTGGCGATGAACTGGTCGCTGATCTACTCACTGATCTACCCGGTGGTGTATTCGGCGCCATGTTTATTGTTATGCTGATTATGTTTCTACTCGGCTTCGTGCTCGACTTTATCGAGATCACCTTTGTTGTCGTACCCATCGTCGGCCCGGTATTACTCAGCATGGGCATTGACCCGGTCTGGCTCGGCATCATGATTGCCATCAACCTGCAAACCTCTTTTCTCACACCGCCCTTTGGCTTTGCCCTGTTTTATCTGCGCGGCGTGATTCCTCCTGAGGTTAGTACCCAGCAGATTTATAAAGGAGTCATCCCCTTTATCATGATACAGTTGAGCATGTTGGCAATGTTATCCTTCTGGCCAATCCTTGCCACCTGGCTACCCAAAGTGATCTATCCATAGAGAGGCACCATGATCTTCCCCGTCATCAAGACCCTCAGTAGTTTTAGTCGAGCCAGCTTGATTAAGATCACCCTGTTTAATATTGCCCTGGCAATCAGCTTTATCAGCCTGTTGGTTTATGGTTTCACCTCACTCGGTATTAACTACATGGCTATTGAAACAAGCTGGATCAATAGCCTGCTTGAGTGGCTGCTGGGTGGTGTATTAGGGATTGCTGGCTGGTTTATGTTGCCCACGCTTATTGTGCTGATATCCGGTCTATTTCAGGAGCACATCATCTACCGTACTGAACAAGCCTTTTATCCTGAGCGTATGCGCAAGGAAAAACCCGCCCTCTGGCCCGATCTGTTACATGACCTGCGTTTTACCGCATGGGCTATCTTTCTTAATATACTCATCCTGCCGCTTTATTTCTTTGGCATCGGTTTTATTTTATCCATCCTGTTAAACAGCTATTTTCTCGGACGTGAATTTTTTACTACTGCTGCCGGATATCATCTGGGTAAACCGCAGGCACAGAATCTATTGAGCAATAATAAAATCAGTGCCTATATTGGTGGGCTGATGATTACCCTGTTAACACTGACACCTGTAGTTAATCTTTTGGTACCAGTAATTGCTGTAGTGTGGATGGTGCATGTCTATCATGGGTTACAAAAATTAAATAGTGCGTAATACGCACCCTACCCAAAGACATGTCCCGCAATACGGCATGCACCACGCCCAATATTTCTCCCGTAGGGTGCGCACTGCGCACCAATAAACCTGTTGACGAATCCCACCACTCAATAGCAGAATATACCCTATGCTTAACAAGATCTGGGCCGGACTCATTATCATCAGTATTATTTTTTCACTCGCCAGTGACATTAATGATGAGTGGTCAAACCCATACCACAATGGCAAGACCTATTCTCTCGCTTATCAAACCAGTGAGACACGGCAAGACATTCGGATTATTTATAATCAAAAAATAATCCCCGCACAGATTACAGAAGGTGGGACTTATGCCAGCATCATCATTGATGTTAACCAGGATCTACCGGCACAATGGCAGGATATTGCAGCACTTCAATCCAGTAACAACAAAGATCAACTACGTGCCCGCTTAATCACCCATCACCAAATAAATAACACCATTGAGTTCACCCTGCCCGAGGTTCACTGGATCAAGCTACGGGCAATCAGTCAGGCCGCATTTGATATGGCAGATTTTGCAGTTAAACTCGCCATCGGTCTGGCCGGTATCATGGCACTATGGCTAGGCTTAATGCAGATCGCAGAAAAGAGTGGCTTGATTCTTATTCTAGTTCGAAGAGTGCGACCTCTATTGCACTGGTTATTCCCCGATATCCCCAAAGATCATCCCGCACTCGGTAGCATTAGTCTCAACCTCACTGCCAATATCCTCGGTCTAGGCAATGCCGCCACCCCATTAGGCATCAAGGCCATGCAACAACTACAGGAACTGAATGATAAAAAGGATCGCGCCAGCCATAGCATGTGTATGTTTCTGGCACTCAACACCTCCAGCGTACAACTGCTCCCACCGGTTACACTGATTGCACTGATGGGAACTCAGGTGAGTGAACTGATGGTTCCGATCATCCTAGCCACTACCGCATCCACTGCCGCAGCGATTATTACCGCCAAGGCATACGCCCGTTGGGGCAGTAAATAATGCAACAACTCACCACACTTATTATTCCCTTGTTAATTTTATTTATCGTCAGCCATGGCGTGTTACACAAGGTACGCGTGTATGAGGAATTTGTTGATGGTGCCAAAGAAGGATTCAGCACTGCCGTGCGTATCATCCCCTATCTGGTCGCAATGCTGTTTGCTATTGCCATGTTTCGTGCCAGTGGTGCGATGGAATGGATAATCGGAATCATCGCCCCCTTGTTTAATTTTATTGGCATCCCGCCCGAGACCCTGCCGATGGCGATCATCCGACCGATGACCGGCAGTGGTTCTGTTGGCGTACTGGCAGAATTAATTCAGACCTATGGTGAAGACTCGATCATCGTCAAGATCGCCGCCACCCTGTTTGGCTCTACCGAGACCACACTCTATGTACTCGCGGTTTATTTTGGTGCCGTTAATGTACGCAAGACCCGCTATGCACTACAGGCCGGACTAATTGCTGATGCCGTTGGCTTTATTGCCGCAGTTATTGTTTGTTACTGGTATTTTTAGCTTAACTCAAGAGGCAGGTATTGCCCTTCTCTAACAGAGACCGTCAGCCGCATGGACGCGGCTGTCGAGCCACCATGGATGGTTTCACGGCGTGTCTCTGTTAGATAAGGGCAATTCCTGCCTCGAACTTATTAGGCATTTTCAGCTCTGCCTTATAAACCTTCCAGTCGGGCATGAAGCGATCCATCAAGGCATAAAAGCGTTTGTTATGAGATGGCTCTAACAGATGCACCATCTCATGCACGACAACATATTCCAAACACTGTGCTGAGCGCTTTGCCAACTCCAGATTCAACCAGATACGCCGCACTCGTGTATTACAACTGCCCCAGCGGGTCTTCATTTTTCTGACACCGAACACAGAGACCTTAACCCCCATATCACTTTCATATCTTGAAATAATAACCGAAATTATTTTTGTTAAATATTGTCTGTACCAGGCATCCAGTATCGCACAGCGTTTTTCTGTTGCTGTATCCGGTCGGATATAAAGAGACAGGGTTTGTTCAGAAACCTCAACCCTGGGACGCGCGCGATGTTCAATAAGCTTTAGAGAATAAGGCTGACCGCTAAAGTAATGTATTTCATCATTCACATACGCCCTGGTTGTCTCCCGCGCTTGTAAACGAACCTTATCCTGCTGTTTCTTTATCCAATCTCGCCTTGATGCAACAAAGCGATGAATATTATCCAGACGCATACGCCTGGGTGCAGATATTCGTACCAGACCATCGGGTGATGAGACACGGAGATAGAGATTCTTGATGTTTTTACGGGTGACTTCGATATCAATATCATCAAATGACATGTGCTAATCCCGAAAGTTATTAAACTGCAAGGGAAGATCAATATCCGATTTTAACAGCGTCATTACCGCTTGCAGATCATCACGCTTCTTACCCGTTACTCGCACCTGATCACCCTGAATGGCTGCCTGCACCTTGATCTTTGATCCCTTAATCGCCTTCACTACTTTTTTGGCATCTTCCTGATTAAGCCCCTGTTTTACAGTAATCGTTTGATAAGCACGCATACCACGCTCTTCAACCAAACCACGATCCAAACAACGATTATCAATTCCACGCTTGGCAAACTTATTCGCCATAATGTCACGCATCTGCTGCAACTGAAAACTACTACTGGCATCAAAGCTCATCACCTTGTCTTTCATCTCGACCTTAGCATCACTGCCTTTAAAATCAAAACGCGTTGTCACCTCACGATTGATTTGATCAACCGCATTCGTTAATTCATGTTCATCCACTTCTGATACCACATCAAATGAAGGCATAATAAAACTCCTTAAATTATAATTTCTTACCCGCCAGGGTCGGGGGTTTATCCGTACGGGTTTCCATTTTTAAATAACTCACCAAACGTATACTACCTTCCTCATGCAGAATTTCATGCACCCGCTCAACCGCAGCGAGGATATCCGTTAACTCACCTTCAATATTAGTACCCGAGGCATGTGTCTCAATAATAAAATCATAGCCCTCAAGCAACTCGACGACACGAAGGATCTGTTTCCGAACAGAGACACCATCACCCACAGGAAGCACCTGTAATTCTGCTGTTGCTTTCATCGGAATCAATGCCTCCCCGTTGCCATGTTGCTCAGCTTGTTTAATGCCTTCGACATCTTCTTAAAGATGTTTTTACGATCCTTTATGTGATGACGTTTTGCAATATAAGCTGGATCATTGTAGCTTAAATAGACATGCCCTTTGTCATCCTGCCAGGCAAGCGCCTTCATTGGCAGATCAATACCTGCGGTCGGGTTTGAGGTGAATAGATGACTGCCCATTTTTGGATTACCGAAGATCAGGATCTCCATAGGTTGAACAGGAATATCAACAGCATTCGCTTTTGCCGCATGATTCCAACGCATCGCCACCGTAATCCCTTTTTTCTTTAATGCCCTTTCCAGACGATTCAAGGTTTCAGCAACAGTATATGCGCTCTTTTTGGTAATTAAGCCATCCTCAGCCGCCTGTGCTGAAAGAGAAAATAAACCTAGCAATATAGATAATACTAAAAAATAACGTCGCATCATTAACTGCCCTTGTGATATTTTTGCTTCTCTGGAATCACACCACGCACACCACCACGCGGATCTTCCATATCACCCTTATAGCGCGGCATAATATGAACATGCAGGTGCATAATGGTTTGACCTGCCGCCTCACCGATATTAATCCCCACATTATAACCATCCGGATGATGCAACTGATCAATTAGTCCCTTACCCTCATCTACCAGTGCCCAGATCGCCGCCTTCTCTTCATCCGTTGCTTCAAAATAACCCGCCAAATGGCGAAAGGGCACTACCAGCATATGCCCCTTACTCACCTCATAATTGGACCAACGCGCGTAACAAAGATCATTCTGTATGACATTTTTTTCATCAACAGGGTCACAAAAGATACATTCTGTCATTTATTGTTTCTCTTTCCAGCATTATCAATCAGCCAATTATACCACTGATCAAAGCTCGGTTTATCGAGTGCCGCAACGGAAGAACGCGGTGTCAGTGTCCTGGCATAGACCGGCTCACCCGCCAGCGTAGAGGAATGCCCCCCTGCCTCGCTAAAGATAAGATGGCCGGCGACATAATCCCACAGCCTTTGCTCACCATGTAAATAGAGATGAACACGACTCGCCGCCAACCAACACCAATCCAGTGCTATTGAACCGAAACTACGCTGTGAGGAAAAAGGCCGCAGACTCACCAGATTAAAGGCCAGCTCTGGAGATAACCGTTTGTAATCGACCAGCGCCGTACACTTTGACATAGGGAGATCGACCGTCCCGACCTGGAGTGGCCGGCCATTGATAAAGGCACCCTGCCCCCGAGCCGCCACAAAACACTCATCACGGGTTGGATCATAGATGATACCCAGGGTTGGCACGCCCTTCTCAATCAGCCCGAGTGAGACCGAATAATAAGGGATGCCGACAGCAAAATTACTGGTGCCATCCAGAGGATCAAGACACCAGAGTGATTCACTGTTCTCTAATAGAGCCTGCTGCTCATCCGCTGACATCTCTTCACCCAGCATCGCTGTGTTTGGATAATGTTGTTTGAGCTCATCAGTAATGCGTGCCTGCATTGCCAGATCTACCGCTGTGACAAAACTACCATCCGCCTTCAGATTACGTTGTACATCAGCAAAATGCGGCAATAATTCCTCACGCGCTGCACGGATCACAATCTCTTTTAACAGATCAAGGTCATAGTTCATTTGATTCATCCAGGATACTCGGAAAATAAAAATACCACAGGATGATATGAATAGCTAAATTAATAAGTTGATGGATCCCCGCATACGCGGGGATGACAATATTGCTCAGCCTCCGCGACTGATTATTCGGAAAAACTTGTCCCTGCCAGGCGATCAAAATAACGCGCACGATAATAGTATCGTTTATAGTCCTCATCATCGGTAAAGGCGGCGCGATCATGTAAAACATTATTACTTATCAAGCCCATACCTGACTCAAGACGGCCACGAAAGATATAAGGAGAGTTACTATTAAGTATATATTCAAGATAGGACAGCGCCCTCTGACTCAGATTGTCATCCGCCCACATAACATTATTAACACGTATGGTATAACGCATGTGCAGATCCCCCGATGGCATAATACTAAAGACTGGGCCAGACTCTTCCGCACGAGCCACCGTACCCCCCTCATCAATACGTGCCGGAATAGCCATGGTATTAGGGCTCATCAGGGCATGAATATAATCCGGGTTTTTTTCACGCAGCAGGATATAGGCTATTTCAGGATCCATCAGCGCATTTTCACCCCCGGTAGCGGCCTGCTGTATCACATGCAGGTTCAGGGAATAAATCTGCCTGCTAGAGGTATTGTAATAGCCATCCGTATGCCAGTTAATCGCACGATTACTAAAAGGAATATAATGATGACGGATACCCTCATCCTTCACCGTTAATGAAGTCAGACCACTTTCATCCGCCAACCAGTTTTTATTAAGGTTCTTAAGGCCAAAGCGACGGCCCATTGCCAGAGGAATCTCAGGATCAGGATCTGTGCCCGTATTACTCACATACAACGCCATATTCGTCTTACGACAGCACTGTAATAATGCGGCATGCTCACTATCAGTCAATGTACGGGGATCATTGATCTCAACCAACAGATCACCCAGGCTCTTGGGATAAGCCTCCAGCTTTTGATCACGCCAGCGTTCATACAACGCCTCATCATCGAGACTAAAAGGACTGGGTACTGCATTGCACTTATGTTGTAGCTCCATTATACAAAACCTCCGGCGCGTATTTCTAATACGCTAATTAAAATGAGCTACGAGGTTAACGAATAACAGGCCACCACAAATTGACCAAGGACAAGAAGTTAGCTTATTGCTTGTTTAATATGACTTTTATCAAAATTCAGCGCGTAAATTGGGACAAACTTTAAGTTTATCCCCTGTTGCTAGGCACTAAGCAGAGTAAAAAGTGCCTGAGCATGCTCCGCCGCCTGAATACCAGGACTGGTAAGATAACCCCCATCATCCTGATCAATAATCCCTTTTTCAAACAAGCGATGAGCTGCCGCTATCGCAACAGGGTCTGCCGTTTTATGAATCTTGATACCCGCCTGTAGATTAGAAAAATCAAACCGCATCAGCAGATCTAACTCAGCTATATTGTCCTCTGTATAAGACATGGGAACATCTCCTAATATTATTGTTTCCAAGGATAATAAACCTTGCATGGTGTCTATGGTCTGATATATAGGTTGGGGGGTCAAGATAAAGCTGGGTTCAACATCATTCATCCCCCCGATAGACTGATCAACACACCCGTTACGAGCCGCATCAAATACTGTAAATGATGGAATCTACTTCTTAATCACCCCGCAATCAGTCGAGCAAATCGGCGATATAGTTTTCAGACATTAAAAAACCCGCTCAGCATTAACTAAAGCAGGTTTCAGGGATTCTTCCTTCAACTCTCTATTAGCAACATTTATATAGCACCTGCAATCTGAGACAAATCGGTGCTTGGTTTTAATTTAGTTTATGAGAGGGGTTGTGTCAAATGCTAATTAATACTTTTCTCAAAAACGCACTCACGATGATAAGCTAAATAATCTTGGTGCTGTTTGGCCAAATCGACCACCATGCCTTCGTCTAGCCCAAGCTTCTCTGGTGCCTCAATAAACTCAGAGGTCTTTATCTTGCCCTTCTCTGTAAAGCTGATATAACCAAGATCAAAGGCCTTATCTATATTTGGCAATAACAATAAACCATTATATGGATCTAATCGTTCATTATCATCTGCCTTTCGCCAGGGCTTGATATGAGAAGCCACGAGAAACTGTGTTGTGGCATAACCTGTTACCGCACAGCCTTTCCAATATTTAATTAAACTCTCTCTAAACTTGCCTTGCCCTACCCGTGTATTTACCAATACAGCTTTTTGTGTACTATTTATTGATGAGTCACTAATAATATCTTGTATATCTTCAGCCACCTGCGTTTGACAAGTAACTGACAAAAAATCTTTATAACTATTCAATGCAGCACTGTACATCTGATTACCTACCGCATTCCTTTCCTTAAACACCTTATATTCTGCTAGTTGTTCTGCTACAACATGTATCTTTGAATAGGATTGAATAGCAACTAGATTCTGATTACATATATCAGCCTCATTAGCCCAATTTGAAATCGTACCCCTAAGTGCGCTGACATAACTATTAGCTGTCCTTTCTGCCTTACCCATTGCGCGTAACCAGCGATGAAACTGAACCGATAGATCTTCAAGATTCTCTAACAACAACTCCTTTAAAAGATCTCTTGTTAAATCATTACGGAAATACTCAAATAGATCATCATCCAA
>JAADJB010000053.1:73037-97233 GCA_013151035.1 Gammaproteobacteria bacterium | reverse complement strand
TTAACAGATTGAAAGAGCGGATTGAAAGTAATCCTGCACTCAAAAATGCGGAGAAAACACTTCTTCAAGAAAAAAATAATTTGGAATCACTAATCGTTGCATCTCAAGACTCATTGGCAAAGCTGAAGTTGAGCTATGAAACCCAGTTAAAAGAAGCTTTACGGTTGTTTGGTAATCAGCTGATCGAGAAACGACGATTATTAGCTGATAGCCAATTCAAGAAAAATGAACTCGAATTATCAGTGAAAAAATATAACCAAGAATTAGCAGCGCAGTCAGAAATAACACGTTTTAAAAAGGCTGATGAATTAAATATATTTCTAGAAGAAGAAATCTCGTTAATACGAAAAAAAGTGGATAAATGTAAGCTCGACATTCAGAACGCTGAAGAAAGAATTGCACGTAGTGGTGAAACTATAAAAGAAATAGATAAAACTTTGGCGTTGTCGCTAACCAGACAGCAGTCGCTGATGAAGGATACTCAATTTCAGTCTATTAGGACATTCTTGATATCACAGTCTGTAGATGATAGTGGGAATTTTTATGAGCTCCGAGAAAAACTATCAGCATTACAGCAGCAAAGCCAAGAGGGGCTGGATAATAAAACTGAGGTGATTCAGGAATTAGAAAATAGAATAAATGAACTTGAAAAATTGATTCCCATTGAGTACCATGGAAAGGAAATCGTGGATATTAGTGCCGTAAAAAACACTAAGGAAAAAGAATTAGCCGAATTGTTACCAAAACTTTCAGTACATGAGGAATCTGTTATGTACTTGGGAATTAGTGACTTAATGAATTCTGAAAGCTGGGATTCAATCGAAGACAAAGCTAACGATACGCTTCGACATATTTCAGTAAATATTGAAATTAAAAAGCAACATTTAAGTGATTTAGGTTTGTTATCTCAGTTTTCAGATGGAGCTTTAAATTTTAGTAATAAACTTGAGTTACAACAGAAATCATTACATGTTGATATAAAAGTCAAAGGGTTATCCTCTATCAAGGATGAGCTTAGTAGGGATCTTAGTAATATATCTCAATACCTAGAACGTTCTATAAAACAATATTTCCATACAGACTTAATTGATCAAATTTACGCTTCAATTGACCCACACCCAGAGTTCAAAGAAATACAATTTGATTGCAAAATACCTGATGCCGGTGGTAAACCTGAACTACATATAAAACTTATGAATCCCGAAGATGGCGGTACAATCCAACCCACCCTACATTTTAGTTCAGCCCAGATTAACATATTAAGTCTCAGTATATTTTTAGCTAAAGCGCTAAATGTGAAAGATGATGAAGGTAAAAGTGTTGATTGTATTTTTATTGATGATCCAGTTCAGTCTATGGACTCAATTAACGCATTGGGGTTGATTGATTTATTTAGAAATCTGAGTAACAAATTTGATAAACAATTGATCATAGCAACACATGATGAAAATTTTCACGAACTGTTAAAAAAGAAAATACCAACGGATATTTTTTGCTCAAAATATTTAGCGCTGGAGTCGTTTGGTAAGGTTGTCGAGCAGTGAGCTAAACAGCCAAATTAGCAGTTTGTTTTTTTACAGGCTAACAATTCAGGGGAAATATTCAATGACAATTGAAATCAATGGACAAAAGAAACGCGTTGGATTGGCGTTGTCCGGTGGTGGTTTTCGTGCTGCGGCATTTCATTTGGGGGTATTCCGATACCTACACTCTAAAGGGGTATTGTGGGATATAGATCTTTTAACCTGCGTGAGCGGAGGTAGTATTGCGGGTGCTTTTCTTACTCATCATTGGGGTGATAATGATGCTCTAGGCAAGCTTGAAAAATATCTACTTACTCGGTCTATTGCCGTCTCCTCTGTTATTGGTGGGGTGTTCGATCCGTTTAATTCACGATTGGATAAACTACAGAATACCTACGAGCGCGATCTCTATGGTACGTCTACTCTCGGGGATCTAGCTCAAGGACCTCGTTTGTATTTGAATGCTACAAATCTAGCGACAGGGAATATGTTCTTTTATGTCACTGGTGGTAAGTTGCCTGCCGAAATGGGGGAGTGGGAGCTTGGTGTCGTTGACGCAAAAGATATTCGAATAAGCCAAGCTGTCGCTGCCTCATCAGCATTTCCGCCAGTATTTCCACCACAGCGACTGGATCAGGATCAATATCCCGCAGCGGGCATTGATTATGTAACTCTGACTGACGGTGGTGTGTATGACAATCTTGGTGTTAATCCATTATTGAGTAATCGTAACAAACTTGATTATGTCATTGTGAGTGATGGTGGTAAGCCGTTTGATATGGATGATCGGCCCACCGAATCCGGAAGTGGCGTATTACTCGCTTCAATTAATATACTTATGGAGCAAGTACGTGGCTTGCAGTTCAGTCGACTTGAACTGAGTGCTGATCGGTTTAAGCCCTTATGGTTTTCTATTGATAGTGAAAAAGGTGAGGCGCGTAAAGGCGATGCGGCTTTTGCTTCAGCAATCCGCACTAACCTGAAAAAGCTCAGCCACGCTGAGATAGATGTTTTGACTCGTCATTCTGGTGCCTTACTTGATCATCGTTTAAAAGCTTACGCACCAGAGCTGCTGGGTTAGTTCAAATGATATTGCGTTGTATATGGCTTCTCACGGATGATCGTAGGAGCCTGACTTGAGAAAGGCTTAACATTTTATGAAAATTCTCCACACCTCAGACTGGCACCTAGGCCGTTCACTCTATGGCCGAAAGCGCTACGAAGAGTTCGACGCACTCCTATCCTGGTTAGCCGAAACTATCCAGCAACAGCAGGTGGATGTTCTGCTGGTGGCTGGCGATGTCTTTGACACGACGGCTCCAAGCAATCGAGCGCAAGAACTCTATTACCGATTCTTGTGCCGTATAGCGGCCTCTTCTTGTCGTCATGTCATCGTGATTGCTGGTAATCACGACTCACCTTCCTTTCTAAATGCACCCAAAGAACTGTTACGTGCGCTTGATGTTCATGTCATTGGTTCGACCACTGAGAGTCGTGAAGATGAAGTGCTGTTATTGCAAAGTCAGGAAGGTTCTCCAGAACTTATCGTTTGTGCGGTGCCTTATTTGCGGGATCGTGATATTCGCGTGGCGGAAGCGGGTGAAAGCATTGACGACAAAGAGCGTAAGCTGATTGAAGGTATACGTTCTCACTATGCTGAGGTGGGAGCGTTGGCCGAGCAGGAGCGCTTATCGGTAAAAGAAGCACTAGGCGTTGATCTACCCATTATTGCTATGGGACATCTTTTTGCCGCAGGCGGACAAACGGTTGATGGCGATGGTACTCGTCCGCTTTATGTCGGGTCACTGGCGCATGTGACTTCAGCTATTTTTCCGGAGTGTATTGATTATCTTGCTTTGGGGCACTTGCATGTTCCTCAAAAAGTGAATGGCTCTGAGGTGATGCGATACTGTGGCTCGCCACTGCCAATGGGATTTGGTGAAGCCAAACAAGAGAAGAGTGTTTGCCTTGTTGAGTTTTCCAACAATGAGGCAAACGAGGTGCCGGTTCCACAAGTCACACAAATTAAGGTGCCGCTGTTCCAACGACTCGCACGAATACAAGGTTCCTGGGATGAAATATCTGCCCAGATTCTGGAACTTTCTGTTACGCAAAATAAGGCCTGGCTGGAAATTATCTATGACGGTGAAGAGCTCATTGCTGATCTGCGTGAACGCCTGGAAGATGTCATTTCTAAAACTGAGATGGAGCTGCTTCGTGTCAGGAATAACCGGATCATTGATCGTGTTCTCAACCGCATCCACGATGACGAAACGCTTGATGATTTGAATGTCAATGATGTATTTGAACGTTGCTTGGATGCTCATGAGGTGGCTAAAGAACAACGCCCAGAACTGCTGCTTGCTTACCAAGAGATCGTTATGTCTCTCCATGAAGAAGATACCCGAGCAGAGTAGAGACGGTTATGCGAATTCTCAATATACGGTTTAAAAATCTAAATTCACTCGTGGGTGAATGGGCGATTGATTTAACAGACCCAGCCTATACATCCAACGGTATTTTCGCCATTACCGGCCCCACTGGTGCGGGTAAAACAACCATTCTCGATGCCATCTGTCTGGCGCTCTATGGTCGAACACCTCGTCTCGACAGAGTGACTAAGAGCGGCAATGAAATCATGTCTCAGCAGATGGGCGAATGTTTTGCTGAAGTGACCTTCGAAACTCAATCCGGGCGATTCCGTTGTCATTGGAGCCAGCACCGGGCACGCAGAAAGCCGGGCGGTGATCTTCAGTCACCGAAGCATGAGGTGGCCGATGTTGATTCAGGCAAAATTTTGCAGACCTCACTTCGGGGTGTCGCTGAACAGATCGAAGCCACGACGGGTATGGATTTTGAACGCTTCACACGTTCCATGCTGTTGGCACAAGGCGGGTTCGATGTTTTTCTACAGGCTGATCCGGGGGATCGTTCCCCCATTCTTGAACAACTGACCGGAACAGAGATTTACAGCCAGATTTCCAAGTCCGTTCATGAACGTCGCTCCGAGGAAGGGAAAAAGTTGGAGATTCTTCAGGCCGAACTGGATGGGATACAACTACTGAGTGAAGAAGATGAACAGCAGTTGAAAGCAAGCCTGGAACAGAAGATACCTGAGGAAACTGATTTAGCGAAACAAGTGGATCAACAAAGAGCGGCAATCGCTTGGTTAGAGGGCATCGAAGGCCTTGAAAAAGATTTGGCTTTGCTTAATGGGAAGAAACAGGATCTGCTTACTCATCACGAGGCATTTAAGCCTGAACTCGAAAAGCTTGAGTCTGCTAAACAGGCCTTAGAGTTGGCGGCTGAATACACCCGTCTCGACTTGCTGCGCCGTGGGCAGGAAGCGGATCGCCAAGGACTCAGTGATTGCCAGAAAGTGCTTCCCGAAAAAGAAACTGAAGCCCAACAGGCAGAAGAGGCATTGAAGCAGGCAAGCGGGAATTTGCTTAAAAAGAAAAGTGAGCAACAAGAGGCGCTGCTTGTTATCCGCAAGGTTCGGGAGTTGGATTTCAAATTTGGGGAAAAAGAGGCTTCGATAAAGAGCATTCTGAATAGTATTGCAGAGCGTGATAAAGGGCTCGATGCCATGCGCATTAAAAACAGTGAAGATTGTTGTGAGCTTGATTCAAAAAAGAAGGCGCTCGATGCTGTTCTGAAAGCGATTGGCGAAAGCAAGGCGGATGAAGGTCTCGTTGAACATCTTGCAGGGATACGAACCCGCTTTGATGCACTCCGTGAAGTTGATGCTAAACACCGTTACCAGCTCAATGAACTCAGCATCGCTGAAACACAAAAGAGTGAGGCCCATCAGTGCTGGGGTGAGCAGTCAACGAGCCTGGGCGTTGCTAAAAAAGAGTTCGCCACTTTACAGGAGAGGCTTGGTCAACAGCAGAGCGAACTTAATCAGATATTAGCAGGTCGAGAAATTTCAGATTGGCGAGGTTCTCTCTTTAGTCTAAGAGAGAGAAAGGACGCTCTTAATCGTATCAGCGAGTCGATCAAATCAGTCACTGATTTTCGAAGTACCTTATGTGAGCTTAATAACCAGGATGAAACCCTGAATGCACAAAATGGATCATTGCTTAATCAGGTTCAGGTGTTAACCGAAGAACAAGAAGCCCTTGAAAAAGAGATGAGTGAGCTTGAAACTCGACTTTCTCGAATCAATAAAATACAAGATTTTGAGGCGCATAGGCATCAACTACAGGAAGGTGAATCATGCCCACTTTGCGGCGCTGAGGAGCATCCCTTTGCTGAAGGAAATATCCCTGTTCCAGATGAAACAACCACCGCTCTGAATCGTGTGAGGGCTGACCTTAAACAAGCAAACGAGTCACTTTCTGGTTTTAAGATAAAGCAGGCTGAAAATCAGAAGGATTTGGCGCAAGTCTCTATGCAGAAAAAAGAGATTGCTGAGAAAATTGCGACAGAAGATGCTCGGATTCACGAAGGTGCTGTCATTCTTGCTATTGATGATTTTGATAAAGAGGGCGGAGAAGCGTTGGTTCTTGAGTTGTTGGTTAAGGCCTTGCCGCGCTTACAGCAAGAGAACGACGACAACCTGGAACGTGCATCAAAGGTTGTACAGACCACCGAGGGGATCGAAAAAGAGATTGTAACGATGCGCAAGGCCATGGAAAAGTCACGAGAAGCCGCAGTGCAGTTGGAGCGGGAGACTCAAACTGCCAGCCACAAAAAGGAGTCTGCCGAGTTAGCGGCTGATCGGGTCAATAAGGAAGTCGCCGAGTTGGCGGCGACGGTACAGAAATCACAGGATGAGTTACTCCGTGAACTCTCAAAGTATGGAATCAAACACTTGGCTCTGGATGCGTTGGATAGGGTCCTGTTTGAGTTAACCACACGTCGAGAGCAGTGGCTTTCTCAACAAGGGAGAAAAACTGAAATTGAAAAGCAACTCCCTGCCCTAGTGTTTCAGACGCAGCATCAAGCTGAGCAAATCACTCAGTTTGAAGGCGAACTGAAAAAACAGCAGGGTGAGCTTGATGCCTTAATCCATGAGCGAGACGATTTGGCTCGTTCACGGCAGATGCTTTTCGGTGATAAAATCCCCGATGATGAAGAATCCCGTCTCTCCTCAGTCATCGGTCAATGTGATAAGCATCTTGACGATTCACGCCAACGGCTCAATTCTGCAAGTCAGGAACTCGACAAACTAAAAAATAGGTTTGAAACGATTGAGCAGACAATGCTTACCCGAGCAGAGAAACTAAAGACCGAGGAAGCAGCATTCCAGGCTCGACTTGGCCTATTTGGCTTCAGTGATGAGGTGGATTATCAAGCCGCTTGTTTGCCCGAAGATGAGCGTAAAATCCTTATGCAACAAGCCCAGCAGTTGGCTACTGAGCAAACGGCGTTGGATACAAGGCATCAGGAGAAAATCAGCCTGCTAAAAACTGAACAACAAAAGGAGGTCACGGATCAACCTCGTGAGCTGCTTGCACAAGCGTTAGGGACTCTTACAAATAGCCTGAAGGAACTCCAACAGATGCTTGGTGGCCTCCAGCAGAAGCTAAAAGACAATAATGATTTGAGGTGCAAACAACAAGAGCGAGCAAAAGCCATTGACGCACAAAAACGTGAATGTTCACGTTGGGATATGCTGCATGAATTGATCGGTTCAGCCGATGGCAAGAAATACCGCAACTTTGCTCAGGGTTTGACCTTTGAAATGATGGTCGGCCATGCAAACCGACAGTTGCAGAAAATGACGGATCGCTATCTTTTGATTAGAGATGATGAGCAGCCCCTGGAGCTGAATGTGGTGGACAGTTATCAAGCGGGTGAAATCCGCTCAACCAAGAACTTGTCGGGCGGTGAGAGCTTTATCGTCAGCCTCTCCCTGGCACTCGGCCTATCCCACATGGCCAGTAAAAACGTCCGGGTTGACTCACTATTTCTGGATGAAGGCTTTGGTACCCTGGATGAAGATGCTTTGGACACGGCTCTGGAGACCCTTGCAGGATTGCAAGAGGATGGCAAACTGATCGGTGTGATTTCGCATGTATCAACACTCAAAGAGCGCATCAGCACCCAGATACAGGTAAGCCCTCATACAGGTGGAAGGAGTGTGATCAGTGGGCCTGGATGCGGTAGGTTAGATCAGAAGGTAGAGGCCTGATTCGATTCATGTTCGAGGGTATGAACGGTTTAAAAATGCCACAAGCACAGCTTGTGGCAGTATCTATTTCAGGATTTTATTCTGGAAATAGACCCGGCATCCATCTTGAAGCAAGTTTGGCAGGAAAGACTAAGTGCCATGGGGATTTAGGGGTGTCTGATTTAATGATGCCATAATCAGCTAATGCCTTTGTGATACGGCGGGCACTGCGAGGACTGGTGCTGAGTATATCGGGTATTTCGTTACGGGTGAGACTACCCTCAAATAACAAGTGTTTTAAAATATTTTTAGCGGCCTTAGGAAGATTACCCAAGGCAATCTCCTCGTCAGCCCATAACAGGATTCTGGTTCTTAACTGATCAGGTTTAATTAATTGTTGCATAAATTCAACCTGATCAATGCAGGTTTCAAGAAAGAACTTTGTAAATGAAGCCAAAGCTTCTTCACTAAGATTTCCACGACCATCAAGATCATTGCAACGTTGTAAATCACATTCGGCTAAATGTCTTTTATATTTTTTCTCATTTTTAGCTAATCCACGAGCAATAGACCAAACGGCTCCAGTATCCAAGGTATTTAAAAGCATGGCGTGAGACATAAGACTAAAACGCTCCATGAATTCAGGCACTACTCTGGGACTAATCGCTGTGTGCCTGCCGACCTGAATATCTCTTTTGCGTAGTTCACCCGGTATAACCTTGATTTTTTCTCCAGAGTCGGGGTCTTCAACCCATAGCAATTCTTCAGGCAAGTGTTCACAAAAGCGACGATGTATATCACAGATACCTTCAACAGATACCTCTTTGCCACGAAGCCCCCCCCCTGATCTATCCATAATTGAACTTCAATATGTACTTTGGCTTCCAGTTGTAAGTTTCTTTTTTCACTGTTGGTGCTGTAATCCCCATCTAGTGCTTTTTCAATATCGATAGGGTGAGTGTTATGCCCCTCAATAATATTGCTGTAATAGCAGTTCATCGAGCGGACAAGATCAGTGAGTGCAGTCGACATATTTGGCGGTAGGCTGTGGTAAAAGCCGGATGATTTGGAAGCAAGCTCTACTGCTAGATCAGCAAGAATCGGTCTGTGTTTTGAACTTTCGGATATTAATAGCGGTTTCATCAGGCTAATGGCTTCACTACCATTTCTGACATCTGTTTTGACTGCTTTATTGGCGTAATGGAAAGTGTTAGTTACTTTACACTTTGTGTCTGTAGAGAGTCTTTAGTGTGTCTAACTTATTGTTTTTAATGGGTGTATTTTATTGGCGTGATAGTTGCTTTTTTATCTTCATAGTATCTTTTAAGCATAAAGAAAAACAAGCAACCAGGAGCAATAAAATGAGGACATTAAAGACACTGGCAAGTGCTGCTGTATTACTTACTACCGTAACGGTTTCATCGATGGCGAATGCAGCCCTGCTAGGGCGATTACCGACGACTCTTGGTGGTACTGATTATCAGGCCTATTATGATGATGTGGCTGATCTGACCTGGTTGGCGGATGCCAATGCAGGGGCAGGGTCAACATTTGATGATGGCCCTTCAATAACGGATGGCAAAATGAGATGGGTTAATGCCAATGCCTGGGCGGGGAGCCTGAATGTGTCCGGTGTCACGGGCTGGCGCCTACCCGATACCTTACAGCCTGATACAAGTTGTGATTCTCAATCGAGTGGTGGTTCTTATGGTTACAACTGTACGGGTAGTGAAATGGGTAGCTTGTATTATAATGCACTAGGTAATAGTGCTTATTCATTGGCTAATACAGATTCATTCAGTAACGTTAAGTCTGACTACTATTGGTCGGCTACGGAGTACTCGTCAGGTACTTACCTTGCATGGTATTTCTATATGTACAATGGCAGGCAGTTCAACAACTATAAGACCGATTACAAATATGCTTGGGCTGTGCGCTCGGGTGATGTCAGTGCGGTACCTGTACCCGCAGCAATGTGGTTATTGGGTTCAGGCCTTTTAGGGCTGATTGGTGTCGCTAGACGCAAATAGGGTGTGCACTGCGCACCATTCGAGGGTATTATGAGGTACCCTATAATGCAGTCTTTTTGTGTATGTAAGCGATTCATGGTGTCTTGAAGTATGAACCTTAATAAACAATTATATGTGTTATCACTCATATTGATTGTATCCCTCCTTGCTATCAGTGAGCTCTATATAGAATTATTCTCGAATTTTAATGCCCAGTCACATCAGCTTATTATTGCCCTGATTATCTTTTTTATTTTGGTATTGTGCCTGGTTATCGTATGGGTGCGTCATTTTGTATTAAAGCCGGTATTGTTATTGAAAAATACTATCGCTGAATTCTCGGTTGATAATGCGCGAATGGTTAGTATGCCGGTAACACAGGATAACGAGATTGGTTTGTTAGCTGCTTCATTTGAAGACATGATGCAACATGTCGTTGACAGTCAGAGACATCTGTATCAATTAAATACCGATCTGGAAGAGATGGTAAGCACTCGTTCTCATGAATTAAAATTTGCCAAACAAAAACAACGGACTATTTCTGAATGTATCGCTGAGTGCGTGCTTACTTTCGATAGAGATTATGTCATTGAATCAATTAATAAAATGGATCTTGATGGTAATCATATCTATGTTGCTATTATCAAGGATGTTGGTGAACACAAAAAGGCAGAAGAATTGTTGATGCAGGCACATGACCAAGTGCAACAGGCTGCGCGGGATAAAAGTGAGTTTTTGTCGACCATGAGTCATGAGATTCGTACCCCGTTAAATGGTGTTCTGGGTATGGCTGATTTGTTAAAGAACACATCACTGGGTACTGAGCAAAAGAATATGCTGGATATGATCCAGGATTCAGGACATATTCTTCTTGGTGTAATTAATGATGTGCTGGATCTTTCCAGGGCGGAAGCTGGCAAGATGGATCTGAAATGTTGCTCTGTGCAAATGGAATCTCTGGCCTATCGGGTCTTGATGATGACCATGATCAGGGCGAATGAAGCCGGTATTGATCTTGTGCTGGATTATGATAATGATTGCCCGCGTTATTTTATGGGTGATGCGACCCGTATTAAACAGGTGCTATTAAATCTGATTTCCAATGCCATCAAGTTTACTGAACAGGGCTCAGTTATTCTTCGCTTTTCCTATGAAGCAACCGATAGCGGTAGCCATGAACTTCAAATTTTTGTTCAAGATACAGGTATCGGTATTCCGCAACAGCAACAGGAAAAATTGTTTAATTTATTTACCCAGACGGATAGTTCTACCACTCGAAAATTTGGTGGCGCCGGTTTAGGTCTGGCGAGCTGCAAGAAAATAGTTGATTTAATGGGTGGCCGTATTGGCGTTGATAGCACCGTTGGTGTGGGTTCTAGTTTCTGGATTGAATTACCCCTGCAATGCATCGATGAAGGGGTTGATGAGGGTCCACGTGAGGATCAAGTGCTATTCGTGTGTTGGTCGTTAATAGTTATCGTTATCAGCGTAAGATATTGGGTAGTCAACTGCAATACCTTAATGTTTCATCAACATTAATGGATTCGGGTATGTCTGTGTTGCCAACACTGCTGGCAGCAAAGGAAGTAGGTGAGGCTTATCAGCTGCTGATGTTTGATAATATAGTCAATGAGGATCTGAAGGGTCTGGTTGATGAAATCCATGTGACCCCGACCCTGGAGGGATTAAAAATTGTTCTTCTGGAATCCCTGACTGAAACTAATGGAATGAAATTTCCGTCTTTTGTTTATCGCCATAGTCGCTTTTTTTCTATCGATACATTGTATAAGTTGCTGCTGAATACCTGTTTTTGGGAGCAATCAAGTGAGGCATTACAGTCGTATACGGGTGCTGGTGACAGTTCTGATAGCAATAATGTTAGTAAAGCGGAAATGGTTGTCGTGGATGAATCCGATGGTGATGACGTTATTGATTTTGAGATCCTTGGTGCATTGCGAGAAGCTATGGGCGATGCTTTCGTTGAGCTCATTCCGGTGTTTGTGCAACAGGTTGATGAGTATAAAAAAGATATCTTTACACGTCTGGATGAGGGCGATCAGGAAACCGTAAGACGCATTGTGCATAGTATGAAATCCAGTTGTTACAATATGGGTGCGGTTAACCTGTCACAACAGGCCAAGGCACTGGAGGAAAAAATTGCAGAGCAGGGGCTGGTAGCGGGTCTTAAAGAAAAAATTGTTGTCTTGATGAATGAATATGATCGGGTCAGAGAGACATTAATCGAGTATAATTCACATCAGTAAAATACAGGCAGGGTTTCTATAATATGCAATTTGGTCCAAGAGAAATAGTCACACCCTTCAGACCAATTCCACTGGACGTTCCAGAGGGTATGAAGGCCAATGAGTTTTTTAATAGTACAGAGAATCTGAATGATCTGGTCAATAATAATGGTTTGTTGAGTAACCCCGAAGATCTGCTGCTCTATCGTAAGGCATTGGGGCATAGTAACGAATTCGATGCCTCCATTATCTACAATAGTTCAAAGTCCATTCTTGATCCACTGGGGCGGCCGGTACGTCGAACCCAGGTGCCGCATAATGTGAAGCATGTATGGAATCGCATGAATCAGATTATGATCGAATATATGTTGGAGCTTTACCCTGACCCGGGTGAGGCGCTGGTGCTATCGGGTGAGGCGAGCCTGGATGCGACCTGGCCACTAACGGCACCGGGTGTTCCCAGCATTCGTATGTTACATAATCACTTTATTGTATTTAACAAGAATGAGCTGCGTAATGCGAATTTGGCCGATCCAGCTAATCCCAACTTAACGGATGGTGGCCAACATAGTCTTTTTCAAGCTTATATGCACAGGGTCTATGTTAAATTTTTTGAGTTTGCACTTGATCTGGATATTCTGAAATTAACCGATGATCAATCCTCTAAACTGGAATTAACGGGTTATCCCAAGGGCTTACCCAGTTGGGAAGTGCAAGGAGGGGTTGATGCACTAAAGGATATTCGCTTCTGGCAGGAATATGATCAGGTGCTAAAAGGGTTTATTGATTTTTATCGAACCTTTTTTGGTCAGGTCTCTACACGTAATGCTGCTATTCCCGAGAATGCCTGGTTTCCCGAGCATGTAGAGAGTGTCTTGTTGTTTGATAATGATTTCCTGAAGACCGCCAAAAAAGTGCGTGATCGTTGTATTATTGACGCAAGATATGCCAATTCGATTCGTTGGAAGCCAGCATTCAAGCAACTGATTTATCGTAATGATGAAGGCAAGTTGATTGTTACGATTAGTCAGAATTCGATTGGTAATGCCATTACCGAGTTGTTGGGTGTGGTGGTTAATCGTGTGCCGGATGCTGTAGCCTATGAGGCTAAAGAACTCGCCCTGATTGAAAAGCTACTGGAGGTTCGTCAGCGTTTGATTGAGGCAGATCTTGGTGAGGGTATAGCAACTCGATATTGGGATGCGGATTGATTTACCACTTGATATAGCTGTATCCTCGTTCCTGATGCAGCATTATGTCGATTACACCTACATCAATAATGACTGCGAATTCCAGCATATCTTCTTTGTTCCAGTGCAGGGATTTCATGGTGTTGCCACAGGCATGAAAATCGACACCGTAGTTGGCAAGGCTGGAGATGCGCTGGCGTGATTCCAGAGATAGTGGGCGCAGTGGATTTTTTGCCAGAGTATGAATCCCTGGGCCAAGTGCGGTAACAACGATATGAATACTGTCACCATAGGTACGCACCAGCTCGCCGATGGAAAACAGGATGGTATCAATTGTTTTTTGGTCGGCGGTATTGAGTTGATAAATAATCCGATGATCAGGTTCGCCAAATAGATCAAAATCTCTGGCGTTTGCGGATGATAAGTTTAAAAATAAACCAAGTATCAGGCCGATAATGTAGTAATTTTTTCTTGAATCCATTGGCTAAGGTCTTCTGCGGGCATTGGTTTTGCAATCAGGTATCCCTGGGCAATATCACAATCCATGGTTTTAAGTATGTACAGGGCATTCTGGGTTTCAACACCTTCAGCAACGACACTCATATTTAGTTTCTTACCTAACATGATACAGGTCTCGACAATAGCAACGGCCTCAGGATCATTCTCCAGATTAGTGACAAAGCTGCGATCAATCTTTAGCTCAGTGAAGGGGATCTTGTGTAACTGGGATAAGGAAGAGTAACCGGTACCAAAATCATCAATTGAGAGCGAAAAACCTTTGATGCGTAGACGTGTCAGGATATCGAGAGAAGTGGTCAGGTTACCCATCAAATTACTCTCGGTAATCTCCAGGGTAAGTAGCCCCGGGTTCAGTTTATTAGCGTTAATGAGTTTGATTAGTTGATCCGGCAAGGATAAATCAATAATGTTATCAGCGGACACATTGATACTCAGGTTGAATGTAAACCCCTGATTTTTCCAGTTTATAGCCTGATTGACACCAATCTCAATCACTTGTCGGGTTAGTTCACCAATGAGCCCGTTATCTTCGGCTATGCCAATAAAGCTATCAGGATAAAGTAGTCCCTGTGTCGGGTGTTGCCAGCGAGCCAAACCTTCTACACCAACAATGCTGCCTGTCTGGATATCGATTTGAGGCTGGTAGTGAAGAATTATCTCTTTGTTTTGCAAGGCTTGATGTAGTTCTTTAACGCCGGGTTTATCCGGGATGTTTTTCGTGCTGGTATGCCTGACAAAGGATTCGCGTAATTGCTTTAGACAGGTTCGTATTTCAGTTATGGGTAGTGGTTTGGAAAAACTGTCGATGATCTCCAGTTCTTGTTCACCCGCCAGTTTTTGTGCAGCATTAAGGACAGAGGTATCATAACCACTGATTAGAATAATGGGGTTGTTAAAGGATTGTTGCGCCAGAAAACGTAGCACCTCGATGCCATCACATTCTGGCATGATGAGATCAAGTAGCAAAATGCCTATCTTGTCATGGTCAAAACGTTGTTTGAAATCGGTGCCATCCAGATAAGTGTGTACTTCGAAATCAATAGATTCTCCGATCTCTTTCAATAAGGCGACCATTCCCGGGTCATCATCAACAACATCAAGTCTAGGTATCATGCGCTTAAATGTAGCATAAGAGAGGGAGTGATACTACAGAATATCAACATGTTATTATGTGGTTTTTGTTAATTAAGTGTATATTTATTGTGTTTTCCGAGATTAAAGATTGTTTGTCACAGTGTATGTTGGTAGACCGTAAGGTCTTTGCTCGACGTTTGCATGGCTTATCAAAACGTATACGTAGTGGCAAACCCTGTGATAAGGGTCTGCAGGCCCTGTCGAAGGCGGTGCAGGCCTCCATTGCACGGGCACAGCAGCGCAGGCAGTCCTTGCCAGTGCCACAATACCCTGTAGAGCTTCCGGTGGTGCAGCAGAAAGAGGCGATTATGACAGCCATTGCCGGACATCAGGTCGTGATTATCAGTGGTGCTACCGGTTCCGGAAAAACCACACAAATCCCCAAGATATTGTTGGAGATGGGGCGGGGTGTATTGGGTGTTATTGGACACACCCAACCACGCCGGATTGCTGCACGTAGTCTAGCGAAAAGGATTGCCGATGAGTTAGGGGTTGATCTGGGAGGAAAAGTTGGTTGTAAGGTTCGTTTTAGCGACCAAACCAGTGAGCAGGGCTATATCAAGGTTATGACGGATGGAATGTTACTGGCCGAAACCCAATCTGACCCTGATCTGCTGGCCTATGACACCTTGATTATTGATGAGGCCCATGAGCGCAGCCTGAATATTGATTTTATGCTGGGTTATCTCAAACAATTGTTAATGAAACGTCCGCAATTAAAGCTGATTATAACCTCGGCAACGATTGACCCTGAACGTTTTTCACGACACTTTAATGATGCTCCTCTAGTCGAGATTTCTGGTCGTAGTTATCCAGTTGAGATTCGTTATCACTCTATGGAGCAAGGGCAGCAAGAGAGTAGTGCAGAACAACGACAATTATTGGCAATATCGCAGGCCGTTACTGAGTTAGCAAGGGTGGGTAGTGGCGATATCCTGGTTTTTCTTAGTGGTGAGCGGGAAATTCGGGAGACAGCCGAATATCTGCGTAAGCATCAGCCTGCACGTACTGAGATCTTACCTCTCTATGGTCGTTTGTCTTTTGCAGAACAAAATCGGGTTTTTTCATCCCATCAGGGTCGTCGAGTGGTGCTAGCGACTAATGTGGCTGAGACCTCATTAACGGTACCGGGTATTCATTATGTGATTGATGCCGGTAAGGTGCGAATGAGTCGTTACAGTTATCGTACTCGTGTGCAACGTCTGCCCATTGAGGCGATCTCACAGGCATCCGCTAATCAACGCAGTGGTCGTTGTGGACGCACGGCAGCGGGTGTCTGTATTCGTCTTTATGCGGAAGAAGATTTTGAACAACGTCCGCTATTTACCGAGCCGGAGATTCTGCGTACCAATCTTGCTGCCGTTATCCTGCAGATGTTATCACTACAGCTAGGTGATATTGATCAATTCCCCTTTCTGGAGAAGCCGGACTCACGTCTGGTGAGTGATGGTTATAAGTTGTTGCGGGAACTGGGTGCAGTCGATGAACACAAGGTCATTACCTCATTAGGCAGACAGCTGGCACGGCTCCCTGTTGACCCGGGGATTGCGCGTATGATGCTGTCGGCTTCAAGTGAGGCTTGTTTGTCCGAGGTGCTGATTATTGCAACGGGATTAACGCTGCAAGATCCGCGTGAACGTCCGCTAGACCATGCTCAACGTGCCGATGAATGTCATGCCGTGTTTGCCGATGAGTCATCCGATTTTATCAGTTACCTGAAGTTGTGGTATGCCTGGCGTGAACAAAAACGTCACCTTTCTTCCAATCAATTGCGTAAGTGGTGCAGGGAAAACTTTTTATCTCCTTTGCGTATGCGTGAGTGGATGGATATACAGCGTCAGTTGCATGCGATGGCGACTGAGATGGGTTTGCACTTTAATAAACAGGAGGCCAATTATGATGCTATTCATCGTGCCTTGCTGTCCGGGTTGTTGGGTAATATTTCCTGTAATACCGAGGCGCGTGAGTACACCGGGGCGCGGAATATAAAATTACATATCTTCCCTGGTTCGGGGTTGTTTAAGAAGAAACATAAATGGATTATGGCAGCTGAGATGGTGGAGACCGGGCGACGCTATGCGCGTACCGTGGCAAAGATTGATCCGTACTGGATTGAATCACTTGCGCCGCAGTTACTGAAACGTCATTACTTTGAACCTCATTGGGAAAAGAGAGTTGCACGGGTGGCTGCCTTTGAACGAGTGAGTTTGTATGGTCTGGTATTGGTAGAAAAACGGCGTGTTAATTTTTCTGCTATTGATGCAGTGCAGTCCAGAGAGATCTTTATTCGTTCTGCACTGGTGAATGGTGATTACCGTACCCGTGCTGAGTTTTTTCATCATAATCGTCGTTGTATTGAGGCGGTGGAGTTACTGGAGGCGAAGGCGAGGCGCAGGGATGTACTGGTGGATGAGGAACAGCTTTATGCATTTTATGATGAGCGCATTCCAGTAGGGATCTGTAGTGGTGTGGATTTTGACAGTTGGCGAAAAAAGATTGAAAAGGATCAGCCCCGATTATTGTATCTGAGTCGTGATGCCTTGATGCAGCATGATGCTGCGCAGATCACGGAGCAACGTTTCCCTGATGTTATCGAGGTTTCGGGTATCAGCTTGACACTGGAATACAGCTTTAATCCGGGACAGGATGTGGATGGCGTTATTGTGAATATTCCTTTGCCGATATTAGCTCAACTACCGGTATCGGCTTTTTCCTGGCTGGTGCCAGGGTTGTTGCAAGACAAAGTGGTGGCATTGATTAAGTCATTGCCTAAGGCGTTGCGCCGTTATCTGGTTCCTGCACCAGATTATGCCGAGAGTTTTTTGCGTGCAACAGAGGGGGATGGCGATTTATTGCGGGTGATGAGTGATTACTTTTCCAGAATTGGCGGGATACAGATTGCATCGGGTGATTGGCGTCCTGAATTACTAGATAAGCACTTTTTTATGACTTTTCGTATTATTGATGGCAGCAAGGTGTTGGGTCAGGGTTCTGATCTCCTGACCTTGCAAAAACAGTACAAGGGACAGGTCGAGCAGGTATTTTCCGGATCAGCCCTGTTTGAAGATCTTGAGCGTAGTCATATTGAACGTTGGGATTTTCCTGATCTGCCGGAATGTATCGAGAGACAGGTTGATGGGGTTAATCTACGCGCCTATCCTGCTCTCATGCTTGATGGCAAGGGGGTAGCCCTGCGTGTCTTCGATTCTATCGCGACAGCGCATGAGAATCAGCGTCAAGGGCTGATGGCCCTGTACAAGAAAGAGTGTGTGCGTGATCTGCGCGCAGTTGAGAAGGGGCTTTCCGGAATTCAGCAGTTATGTCTTTATTACAGCGGTATCGGCCAATGCAAGGATCTACGACAGGATATTATGGATTTGATTGTGCAACAGACCTTTCTTGCTGAGGGTACGGATATTCGCAGCAAGGCGGTGTTTGATCAATACAGACAGGCCGGGATACCTCTTTTAGGTGATGTGAGTAATAGTCTCTGTACTTGGCTGGGGGAGGCATTACGGGAATATCATGCCATTGCAAAGCGTCTGAAGGGAAATATAACGGTAACAACGCTGGCAGCGATAAATGAAATAAAGAGCCAACTGGGTTACCTGATTTATCCGGGTTTTGTGCAGAAGGCCTCCTGGCAACGGATACGGCATCTGGCGCGTTATCTGCGAGCATTGTCGATGCGTATGGATAAGCTGGAGGTGGATGCGAGTCGGGATCGACAATTGGCACAACCGATTAGTGTGTTATGGACGCGTTATCAGGAGCGTAAGGAGTCTCTGAGTGCAACAGATCCCTTGCTGGAGGAGTATCGTTGGTTACTGGAAGAATACCGTGTCTCGGTTTTTGCACAAACTCTGAAAACGGCTGTACCCGTGTCAGCGAAACGCCTGGATAAACTGTGGGCACAGATTATTAAATGATTTTCAAGTGCGTAATACGCACCAACTTTGGTGCGCAGTGCGCACCCTACCCCTTTGTTAACCATTTCTCTAGAATTTGTTGTAGCCTGGCCGTATCAACTGGTTTACTAATAAAATCATCCATACCGGCAGCCATACATTTTTCCTGGTCTGACTTCATGGCATTGGCGGTAAAGGCAATAATCGGTGTTTGCTTGCTATTATTATCAGACTGGAAGTCTCTGATTTTTGCCGTTGCCTCATAACCATCCATCTCTGGCATCTGGCAGTCCATAAGTATTAAATCAAAGTCCTGTTCCTTGATCTGTTGCAGTGCCTCAAGACCGTTGACAGCGGGTGTTATTTGACAGCCGTATTTTTCCAGTAATTTGGTGGCGACAATCATATTGATGGCGTTATCTTCAGCCAAGAGTATCTTGCTGTTGCTGAAGCTGGTTTCTTTATGCGCCTGTGCTCTGGTTTCTCGCAAAGTATGGTGTGTGACCATAGGTATAGTGCGCCCTTGCTGTTTGGCCTCTCGGATAATGGCAAGTATCTGTGGTACCTCGGCAGGATGGATCGGTTTACTCAGGTAACCATCGAAGCCCAGTGCCTTCAGGTGTGAGCTATCCCCTCGACGTGGTGATGATGCAATGAACAGGATTACCGGATTGGCTGCCAGTAACTGTTTGTTCAGTATTTCTGTCACCAGAACCTCACTATCTATCTTCGATATCTGATAATCAGTAATGATGATATCAAACGGTGCATTTTCATCCATCGCCTGTTGCAATATATCAATGGCCTCTTGACCGGATCTGGCGTTGAGAATCTGCATCCCCAATGGTGATAGTTGCTCGACAAGAATGGTGCGATTGATACTGACGTCATCAATAATAAGGGTCTTCAGTCCCTTGAGTAGCTGATAGTTGCTGATGGAATGGGTGATGGTGGATGCCTGATTGTTGACCTGGAGTTTCATACTGAAGGTGAAGCTGGACCCCTGTCCCTTTTTACTGCTGACTTGTATATCACCTTGCATCATCTTACTGAGTTGTTTACAGATGGATAGTCCGAGACCGGTCCCCCCATATTTTCGTGTGGTGGAGCCATCTTCCTGGTCAAATTTGTTAAATATTTTCTCCAGCTTGTCTTCCGCAATACCGATACCGGTATCCTGTACGGTAAGATGAAACAGGATTTCATTATTATCTGATTTGGCTGACTCGACTGTGAGCAGGATGTTTCCTTGCTCGGTGAATTTAATTGCATTACTGAGCAGGTTTAACAATATCTGCCGAATCCGACCAGGGTCGCCAATAACAAATCGATGAGTGCCCGGTTTGTAGCGTAACAACATCTCCAGTTTCTTTTTATGGCACTTTAATGCCATTAATTCGGTAACACCCTGAGTTAGTGATTGCAGGTCAAAGGCGACATCCTCCAGTTCCATTTTGCCTGCTTCAATTTTGGAAAAATCAAGGATGTCATTGATAATGGTTAGTAGGGCATCGGCGGAATGCCGGGTGGCCTCGGCATAATTAAGCTGCTTGGGTGTTAATGAGGTATCGAGTAGCAGTTCGGTCATGCCGATAACACCATTCATTGGTGTCCTGATCTCATGGCTCATATTGGCAAGGAATTCCGACTTTTGTCGAGTCGCGGCTTCGGCGACCTCCTTTGCTTCCAGCATGGCTTTGGTTACCCGTTTATATTCGGTAATGTCAGTACGGATAGTGATATAGCTTTGTGGCTTTCCATTCTCGCCAATAAAGGGTGCAATGGTTGTATCCAGCCAATAGAGATCACCGTTCTTGTTTGTGTTACAAATCTCACCATGCCACGTCTTGCCAGAGGCAATGGTACGGTACATCTCACGAAAAAAAGCAGTATCATGGCAATCGGATTT
Organism: Gammaproteobacteria bacterium; assembly: GCA_013151035.1. NCBI lineage: Bacteria > Pseudomonadati > Pseudomonadota > Gammaproteobacteria > Gammaproteobacteria bacterium. The sequence goes on along the minus strand of JAADJB010000053.1, from coordinate 76,677 downwards.
GAGCATGCGATGATTCTGTCCGAGTAATTCCTGGCGGCTATAGCCACTGATCTCGGTAAATTTTTCATTGGCAAAGGTGATATTGCCTTGTATATCCGTGATTGCGACAATAGAATGTTGATCCAAAGCAGCCTTTTGTTCAGCCAGTTCACTCAGAGCCATCTGGGCAATCTGGTTGCTCTCTTCCAACACATCCATGTGTCGTTTACGGGTAGTGATCATTTCATTAAAGGCGTCGGCGAGTACACCAATCTCGTTATTGGCATCGATCTCTACCTGTTGGTTCAGTTTGCCGGCAGCAACGGCCACACTGGCATCGACCAGTTTTATAATTGGGCGGGTAATACGCTGTGTCTGGTAGCTGGCAAGCCCTATTACTAATACACCCGTCAAGATAAAGATAACTAAGGTGATCTCACCCAGTTTGTGTGCGGAGGCAAGGGCCTCATCTTCATCAATTTCACTGATTAACAGCCAGTTTACGCCGGGTAAACGTATCGTCTGATGCATGCCAATAACTGGCTTGTCATTGGGCCCCATGTAGCTAAAGGCGGGTTCGATTTCATCATTGGAGTGGGTGCCATTTTCCCTGTATTCATTTTTCCAGCGCTGGAATTGTTCGGTGTTAATCCGTTGTAGTACATGATCTGTTTTTATTGCGCTTACTGGCGATCGTAACAGACCATCTGCACCTACTAGGTAGTGTGTGAGGCTACTGTCAGGGTTCAGTTTTAATATCTGTTCATTAATCTGACCCAGTTGTAGTTGTATCGCAAACAGACCCAGAATCTTATTTTTATTATCCAGTATGGGTACGGTGAGAAAACCGGATAGTAGATTATTGGAACTGGCCTGACCGCTGAAATCCGAAAACAGAGCCTGTTGGTGGGCAATGGTTTCTTTGGCGATAATGGCAAAACGGGTTCCAGCATAGTCATCAGTAAAAATATTGGTGCCAAGATCGAATTCACGCTCTATTGTAAACAGAATGTTACCTTGCTCATCGATCAGAAATAGGTCATAGATATAGTTATGACGTTTAAAGAAGGTCATGATGTCATTTTGTTGGCTATTTGCCAGTAAACGCCAGCTATCACTTTCAATAAAATCAGATAGTTTTTTGCCACTGTCGCGAAAGGATTTTTTCAGTGCAGAAAGGAATTGAATATTGTGATGATCCTCTGCCTGACTGCGGAGGTTCATAAGACGATAGTTGAACCAGTTCTGAATAAAGAATGCCTTGAGTTCAGCACCTTGTTTTAGTTTTTCTGTTGCCGCTATAGTTAAACTATGTACCGCCTGTCGGTGAGCAATCCAGGCATTAATGCTTAGTGGCAGCAGGGCTAGTAACAAAAACCATATTAACAGACTACGTCCCAGGGAGTGGCGGGTATGGTAGATCGTAGGGCGTTTGTAGTGCAACATGCGATATCCCGGTATCCCGGTGTTTTATAGCTTTCTAAAGACCAGAGATGCATTGGCACCACCAAAACCAAAACTATTGGACATAATGGTGTGTAGATTGATGTTATCAATCCGTTGTTGTGCAATGGGTATGCCTGCTGCTGCTGGATCCAGGTTTTCAATATTAGCCGAGGCAGAAATAAAGTTGTTTTGTTGCATTAACAGGGAGTAAATGGCTTCATGAGCACCTGCCGCCCCCAGCGCATGTCCGCTGAGTGACTTGGTTGAGCTTATGTTTGGAATGTTGTCTGTAAAGACATTGCGAATGGCATCCAGTTCACGTCCATCACCCACCGGGGTGCTGGTGCCATGGGCGTTGATATAGTCAATGGGTGTGTCTATATCGGCCATTGCCATCTGCATACAGCGCACGGCCCCTTCACCTGATGGTTGCACCATATCATGGCCATCCGAGGTGGCACCATAACCGACCAGTTCAGCGTAAATTTTGGCACCGCGCTGCTGTGCATGTTCCAGTTCCTCCAGCACCAGCATGCCACCGCCACCAGAGATCACAAAACCATCGCGGTTAGCATCATAAGGCCTGGATGCCTGTTCAGGGTGTTCGTTATATTTGGAGGAGAGGGCACCCATAGCATCGAATAACATACTCATCGACCAGTGTACCTCTTCACCACCACCCGCAAAGACAATATCCTGTTTGCCAAACTGTATCAGTTCATAGGCATTACCAATACAGTGGGTGCTGGTGGCGCAGGCGGAGCTAATTGAGTAGCTCATGCCTTTGATCTTGAAGCCGGTGCCAAGGCAGGCCGAGGTGGTGCTGGACATGGTTTGTGTTACACCATAAGGACCAATACGTTTTGCGCTCTTGTTACGCAGTGTGTCGGTAGCGCGGACTACATTGGCTGTTGAGGCACCACCTGAACCGGTAATAAGACCGGTTCGGGGATTTGATATCTGTTCTTCGCTAAGGCCGGAGTCTTCTACGGCCTCTTTCATGGCGATATAGTTATAAGCGGTAGTGTCACCCATGAAACGAAGTAGCTTACGTTCAATGTGCTCAGTCGGATTAATGTGAACGGGACCATGTACGTGGCTACGAAAGCCTAATTTTTTGTATTCTTCACTAAACTCAATGCCGGAACGTCCTTGCTGTAACGATTCCAGAACCTCGTTTTGATTGTTGCCAATGCTGGAGACAATGCCAATACCCGTAACAACTACTCGACGCATAAAAACCTCTTCTTTTTAAAAGCCTTCCGTTGATGTAAATAACCCAACTCGAAGATCTTTGGCTGTATAGATGACACGACCATCGACTTCCATGGCAGCATCACCAATACCCATGTACAGTTTACGCATAATGACACGTTTCATGTCAATTTTGTAGGTGACTAACTTGTTTTTCGGGGTCACCTGACCGGTGAATTTAACCTCGCCCGCGCCGAGTGCACGTCCACGTCCGGGGCCTCCTAGCCAGCCGAGTTTGAAACCAATGAGTTGCCATAGGGCATCCAGACCAAGGCAGCCGGGCATTACCGGGTCGCCTTCAAAGTGGCAATCAAAAAACCAGAGATCAGGCGTGATATCCAGTTCCGCAATGATTTGGCCTTTATCAAATTCACCGCCACTGTCACTGATATGAGTAATGCGATCAAACATCAACATAGGTGGGAGGGGCAGGTGTGCATTTTCAGGACCAAATGTAGTGCCATGACCACATGCGATAAGTTCTTCACGGGTATAACTATTTTGTCTTTCAGATGTGCTGGATTCTGTGCTCATAATTATTTTGTTTCAGGTTTGGGGAATCGGTTTTTCCCTTTAGTGGTTAATGGTAAAAGTTTACATATTGTAACGGTAAACAGGTATCAGATTCTTCTAATAGCCGTTATTTTTTTGTAAATAGGCCTGTTTTTGCTATTTGTGCGGTTGTTTGCCTCAAATATACCTGCAAGGCAATAAAAAAGGCCCGCCAGGCGGGCCTTTAGAGCATAGCAATTAAGTAGTAAAGCTGCCCTTGTTACGTTGACTTACTTCTTTTTAGCCTTTTTCTTTACAGCTTTCTTCTTGGCAGGGGCTTTCTTCTTCACTACCTTTTTCTTTACAACCTTCTTTTTAGCAGCGGCTTTCTTTTTCACTGCTTTTTTCTTCACAACTTTCTTCTTGGCAGCGACTTTCTTTTTCACTGCTTTTTTCTTCACAACTTTCT
>JAADJB010000053.1:0-72971 GCA_013151035.1 Gammaproteobacteria bacterium | reverse complement strand
TCTTTTTCACTGCTTTTTTCTTCACAACTTTCTTCTTGGCAGCGACTTTCTTTTTCACTGCTTTTTTCTTCGGCGCTGCTTTTTTCTTTGCAGTCGCTTTCTTTTTCACTGCTTTCTTTTTAGCAGTGATTTTTTTCTTTGGTGCGGCCTTTTTCTTGATGACCTTTTTCTTTGCTACTACCTTCTTTTTTACAGCCGATTTAGCCTTGGCTGTGGACTTTTTCTTTACAGCTTTTTTCTTTACTGCCATGCGAAAATCCTCCTGGTGAATTATTAAGTCGCGTAACATAACAATTGCTATTATAGGAACTTTTATAAAAAAGAAAAGCATATCATGTGCTTATTGTTATTGTGGATGAAATGATTAGTGCTTTTTTTTGAAAGAAAATGAATGCTTATCAGTCTTTTTTAAAGATATAAAAGACCTTATGTTCTATCTCAATATTGGTTATTGGTGTTCTGGTATGGTTTAATAGCTGTCATTATTGGTAATCAGAATGTTGATTATACCCTATGTATATAGAGTTTAAATTCGATGACTAAAAAGATTGATGATTATGTTGAAAGGCTTTGTGCGGCGGGTTGTAACTCTGTTAGGGAATATATTGTATTGCTGGAGCAGGGTATCAATCACAAGGATTTTTCAGGTTTGAATGAGGAAGAAAAAAAATATCTTTATCGTGAATTAATCTCGATCATGGATGTTTATGAGTAGTTTTTTAGTGTGAAATCACTGCGTTTTTCATTTTTAGGTTAATTTATTTTGTGTAAATGTATGTCTTGTTGTGGGTAGGGTATGGATATGTTCTCCTGGTCAAAGGTGATTTTAATGGTCTCCAGTAACTGTGAACGAATACCCCAGTAGTCTTCTGCTTTAACCCATGGACGTACATTAAAATTGATGCTGCTATCGGCAAGTTCTGCCAGGGCAACTGCGGGTGCTGGATCATCAAGGATATCGCTGTGTTGTTGTAGAATGTTTTCCAGTATGTCTTTTGCTTTACGTAGATCATCTTCATAACCAATGCCAATAATGAGATCAATACGACGTGTTGGATTGGCTGATATATTAGTGATGGTACCCCCGAAAATCGAGTTGTTGGGTACGATGATTTTACGGTTGTCGCCGGTTGTGATATCCGTATTGAATATACCAATATGATCTACCGTGCCGGAGGTGCCTGCAGCCTCAATAAAGTCACCTTGTTTAAATGGGCGAAAAATGATTAACATGACTCCAGCAGAGAAGTTTGATAATGAATCCTTGAGTGCCAGGCCGACGGCAAGACCAGCGGCACCAAGAATAGCCAGCAGGGAGGTGGTTTGTACGCCAATCTGATCAAGCGCTGCAATAGCGACTGCGGCGATTAGGGCGATGTACAGGATGCTTCCGGTGAAGTTAACCAGGGTAATATCCTGACCATTTCGGGTCATCAGGTTTTTTGTCGTGTTAGTTAGTGCGCGAGCAATATAACGGCCTATGTAAAAGATGAGGATGGCCGTTATGATCCGTATTCCCCAGGGAATGAGGTAGATATTGACCCACGGGGTGTTTGTCGTCATTAGCGTGTCCATAGTCTGTCATCCTGTTGAATTCTATAAGCATAAAAAACCCCGGGTATACCGGGGTTCCTGACTTATGCTTATTTAGGTGGGCGTGATGCGCGTTTTCTGGTGTTCTCATCCAATAATTTCTTGCGGATACGAATAAAGTGAGGAGTTACCTCAACCAGCTCATCGTCATCAATAAATTCCAGGGCCTCTTCCAGGGTATGTTTGATGGGTACGGTTAGAACCAGATTTTCATCGGTACCAGCGGCGCGTATGTTAGTTAATTGTTTGGCTTTGAGCGGATTAACAACCAGATCATTGTCGCGCGAGTGAATGCCGATGACCATGCCTTCATAGATCTCATCAGCATGCACAATAAACAGCCGTCCACGTTCCTGTAGGTTAAACAGGGCGTAGGCGAGGGCTTTACCCTTGCCATTGGATACCAGCACACCATTATTACGTTGGCCAAATTTGCCTTTCTTGAATTCATCGTAATGGCTATAGACGCTGTACATTAGACCAGTACCTTGTGTGGTTGTCAGGAAATCGGTACGGAAACCAATTAAGCCGCGTGATGGAATGGTAAAATCAAGACGCATGCGACCATTACCATCCGGGGTCATATTCTGTATGTCACCACCACGTAGACCCAGTTTTTCCATTATGGAACCCTGGTGCTGTTCTTCAACATCAACCGTCAGGGTTTCATAGGGTTCCTGTGTAACACCATCAACCTCCTTGAGGATAACCTCAGGTCGGGATACCCCCAACTCAAATCCTTCACGGCGCATGGTTTCGATCAGGATAGATAAATGGAGCTCACCACGACCGGATACCTTGAATTTATCGGCATCATCGGTGTTTTCTACCCTTAGTGCAACATTATGCAGTAGCTCGCGATCCAGTCGGTCACGAATCTGGCGGCTGGTGATGAATTTACCATCCTGTCCGGCAAAGGGTGAGTTATTAACCTGGAAGGTCATGCTCATGGTTGGTTCATCAACGCTGAGTGGCGGTAATGCCTCTATATTGTCCTTGTCACACAGGGTATCCGAGATGTTTAGGTCACTAATACCGGTAAACGCAATAATATCACCCGCCTGCGCCTCTTTGACTTCGATACGCTCAAGACCAAGGAAGCCGAGTAATTGCAGGATACGACCACTACGAGTGTTACCCTCGGTATCAACAATACTGAGTTGGCTATTGGCTTTTATCTTGCCGCGTGTGATACGACCAATACCGATAACGCCGACATAGCTATTGTAATCCAGTGCGCTGACCTGCATCTGGAAGCTACCGTCAACATCGACATCGGGGGCATCGACGACCTTGAGGATGGTATCAAGCAAGGGATCCATATTCTCATCGGCATCTTCCAGTTCCATCTTGGCAAAACCATTCAGGGCAGAGGCGTATACAGCAGTGAAGTCGAGTTGTTCATCGGTTGCGCCGAGACGATCAAATAGCTCGAAGGTTTGATCTAGAACCCAGTCCGGGCGTGCGCCTGGACGATCAATCTTGTTGATAACAACAATGGGCTTGAGCCCCTGAGCCAATGCTTTTTCGGTAACAAAACGAGTCTGTGGCATGGGACCTTCAACGGCATCAACCAGTAGTAGTACCGAGTCGACCATTGATAGTACACGTTCAACCTCACCACCAAAATCAGCATGTCCTGGGGTGTCCACGATATTGATCAGGTGGTCTTTCCAGTTAATGGCTGTGTTCTTGGCAAGAATGGTAATACCACGTTCCTGCTCCAGTTCATTAGAATCCATGACCCTTTGCGGGGCATCAGAGCGGTCACCCAGGGTGCCAGTCTGTGCCAGTAGTTTGTCAACGAGGGTGGTCTTGCCATGATCAACGTGAGCGATAATGGCGATGTTACGGAGTTTTTTATTCATAATGCGTGGTCTGGATTCAGGTTGAATATAAGAGGCGGCTAATTATACAGTAAATATAAAGACTGTATTCATATAAATTCGGGGACAGACCCGTTTTGGGGGGCTGTCCCCAGCTAAAGGTCTGTCCCCAGCCAAACGAATGTTACAATACCCCTATGAAACTAGTCGGGCAACAAAAAACAAAGTCCTTTTGGCAAGAAAAGAAATTAACGGAATTCACCCCGGAAGAATGGGAATCCCTGTGTGATGGTTGTGCCCAGTGTTGCCTGCATAAACTGGAGGATGAGGATAGCGGAGATCTTTATTTTACCAATGTTGCCTGTCGCTTTCTCGATCATGAGACCTGTCGTTGTAGCTGTTATGAAGATCGCTCGGTTATTGTGCCGGATTGTCTACAGGTGACACCGCAATTGGCGATGGAGGCCAACTGGTTACCAGCGACCTGTGCTTACCGTCTGTTAGCCGTGGGAGAGGATCTGCCTGAGTGGCACCCGTTATTGAGCGGGTCGGTACAGAGTGTGTTTGATGCGGGAGCCTCAATTAGGGGGCGGGCAATATCTGAAGAATATATACACCCGGATGATTTACCCAATTATATCGTTGATGCCGATGATGATGTTGAGCTTGTGTTACTTGAATAACGCTTATTGTGCTGTTGCACCATGATCCATGAATCGTTGCAGTGACAGTGGGTGAACCATAAAATGACAGATATGATTATCATCCTTGAAATGTACCTGATCCAGGATGTGGAGTTTTTGGTAGTTGATGAAGGTATTGGTAAGATCCAGTAGCGACAAGGTGCCGGACTTGATGGGTTCCTCGAAGTCCATTTCCAGCAGAGCGTTCTCCTGTTTATTATCACCCAATTGTTTCATTATTAGCATGCCAATAAAAAGCATTTGTCGGGATTGTTTTTCGCGTACCATCACCTGATTGATGTAATTGAGCTTGGATGACATATTCTTGAGTAGACGATTCATCAATACCGGGTAGTTCTCCAAGCCTTCCATAAAACGTTCGTTGCTGAGTTCCAGCGCATTGACTTCCGTTGTTGCGACAATGCTGGCAGTGCGTTTCAGTTCCATAAAAACACCCATCTCACCGATGATGGCACCCGGCATTGCCTTGGCAATAATATTGCTGTTATTAAAGGCATCATCCTTGATGATATGAGCCATGCCTTTCAACAGGATGTAAACATAATTTGATTCTTCACCTTCACGTACGATGAGGTCATCGATCTTGTAGTTGCGGATCTCACCATATTCCATTAAAAATTGTATCGCCTCTTGTTCCAGGTGATTGAGTGGTTGATCAAGGCTGTGGTGTGTATCCATACGTGTTCTCTTATTTTATGTCAAAGGTGCTGAGCCACTGTGCTGCCCCGGCAGGTGCCTTGGTATCATAGTAGAGACTATTGAGAGTAAGGGCTACCGGGGGCTTGAGTTCGGGGCCCCAGGCAAAGGTATCAAATATCTGACCACCCAGGATCTGATGTGTCTGACTGAGATAAAGGCGATTGAGTACCCGATCCTTGATCAGGGTATATAAGACCTGGGGTCCGGAAATGGCGTAGATACTACGATATTTATGCTGTTTTAGTTGCTCAATAAGATAATGACCGTTAACAATCGAGTCGCTTGGATTAACGTGTACTGTGATACCGGATGCCTGTAGGGCATTGATTTTATCTGTTGGGGCTGTATTGCCGGTAAAGACATGAATTTGACGATGAAGATAAGGTTCCAGTGCTATCTCCGGGATGTCCAGCTGACTACTGAGAATAGCAATATCCGGTTGTGGCTGTAGACCTTGTTGTAAACGCCATGCTCTTAAATCCTGAAAATCAGCCTCCGAACCAATAGGTAACAGGTCTTGAGCAGTATTTGTTGCGGCCTGACGAAAATAACGGGAGCTAGTGAGTAGGATGTCGGCTTGTGCCGCCAGTTCCTGATATAAACGCCAGTCACGCGGATTAGCAATAGCATCGGGTACACGATGGGTTTGTTGATCAGGGTCTTGCAGACCGATACGCCCATCCAGACTGCTGATAAAGTTAGCGTAGATAAAAGGCTGTTGCCCCGTCGCTTTTTTGTGCAGGGCGTGCCCCAGGTAAAGTCCTCGTAGGGGAACCGGGTTATCTGCCAGTGGATAGAGTTGTTGAATGGTATCGATCATTAAGCATTATGGAGAGAATGCCCCGTGCTTGTAAAGATTATTTAGTAGAGTCTGTGGGTACGTATATCCCGGGGACAGAGCAAAAAAGGGGAGCCAAAGGCTCCCCTTTTCGCTCTGTCCCCATTTTGGAGATCAGTTTACCCGTATCCTCTTTTCAGTCTTGAATTACATTCTCGCGCTATAAGGACTTATAGGTGTATTGGTTACGATATGTGCATCAGAGACGATGTCATCCTCTTCCTGAATAGCATCGGCCAGCGTAATACCATCCAGAAAATGATAGATCCGACCACTTAATTGTTTCCACAATAGACGATTGATAGGGTCGCCATCAACGGCAATGGCGGTATATTGTGGGCTGTGTTTGCTCAGTCCAGACACGGCATCAATAATTTCTGCAATGGTGATTTCATGGGCAGGTTTGCTTAATCGATAACCGCCGCCAGGGCCGCGTAGACCGGTGACCAGTTGGCTTTTTCTCAAATGCGCAAATAATTGTTCCAGATAGGAGACAGAAATAGCCTGTTCCATAGAAATATCGGCAAGTGTGACGGGCCCCTGTTTCTTGTGCAGAGCCAGTTCCATCATGGCAGTAATTGCGTGACGACTTTTGGTGGATAATTTCATAACATACTCCTTGGTTTTCTTCATTCGCGGGTATCCTGAGATACTGCATATGATCAAATAGTGATCGTATTATTTAATACTTGATCAATTTAGTCAAGTATTATTTTATGCAAGGTTCCCAAGGCTTGTTATACTGTAAAAAAATAATTGAATTGAAGGTATGGGGGAGTAATGGAAGTTAATAATAGAACAGGTCACGGTGATCGCCGTTCCAGATTAAAAGAAAAGCATTCTACTTTGGTGGCAACGCGTGCTGAGACCCTGGCGTTGTACGCTGATCTGGCTCAACAGCGTCCGTTTGTTGCAGATGAAGATACCGAAGGGAGCTTGCAGGATTTTTGCCAATCCTTGATTGACTACACTGCCAGTGCGCATTTTCAGTTATATCGTTTTATTGAGAATAATCAGGAGCGTCGGCAGACTGTTGCAGCATTAGCCGACAGGATTTATCCAGAGATCGTTAAAACAACTGATTTTATTCTTGCCTTCAATGATCGCTACGATGTGGCGGTGCTGGACGATCGAGTGGATGATCTGGCGAATGATTTATCACGCCTGGGTGAAGTGTTGGCAGATCGTATTCAGTATGAAGATGAATTGATTCAGGCTTTGATGAAGGGACGTCGCCACTAATATTCAGAGGTTTATGTTGATGGAAAATTTACAGACGAGTACCGATGTTTTATTTATCTTGCTGGGCGCTATTATGGTGCTTGCCATGCATGCAGGGTTTGCCTTTCTTGAGATGGGTACTGTGCGTAGCAAGAATCAGGTTAATGCCCTGGTTAAGATCATTACTGATTTTGCCGTATCAACGATTGCCTATTTCTTTATTGGTTATGGTATCGCCTATGGGGTTGGTTTTCTTGATGGCGCACAGACCATGACGGGGAAAAATGGCTATGAGTTGGTCAAGTTTTTCTTTTTACTGACCTTTGCCGCTGCAATTCCAGCTATTATTTCAGGCGGGATTGCAGAACGTGCCCGTTTTAATCCGCATTTATTCGCTACCTTCCTCATTGTTGCGTTGTTGTATCCTTTTTTTGAGGGTGTGGTATGGAATGGTAACTGGGGTATACAAGATGCGTTGGAGAGCACTTTTGGTTTTGCTTTCCATGACTTTGCCGGTTCGGTCGTGGTTCATGCCATGGGTGGCTGGATTGCCCTTGCTGCGGTACTCCTGCTCGGTCATCGCAAGGGTCGTTATGGTAGTGATGGAACCTTGTATGCTCATCCACCTTCCAGTATCCCCTTTCTGGCATTGGGAGCGTGGATACTAACCGTTGGCTGGTTCGGTTTTAATGTGATGTCGGCTCAAACCATTGAGGGTATTAGTGGTCTGGTGGCTGTTAACTCATTGATGGCGATGGTGGGTGGTATTCTGGCAGCATTGGTTATGGGTAAAAATGATCCGGGTTTTGTGCATAATGGCCCGTTGGCGGGTTTGGTGGCGGTGTGTGCGGGGTCAGATATTATGCATCCTTTGGGTGCGTTGGTAACCGGTCTGGTGGCCGGTGCGTTGTTTGTCTGGACCTTTACCCTGACCCAGAACCGCTGGAAGATTGATGATGTACTCGGAGTCTGGCCGTTACATGGTCTGTGTGGTGCCTGGGGCGGAATTGCTGCGGGTATCTTTGGTTCGGTTGCCCTGGGTGGTTTAGGGGGTGTGAGCCTCACGGTACAGCTAATCGGTACACTGATGGGCATTGTTATTGCCTTTGGCGGTGGTTTTTTGATTTATGCGCTGATCAAGGCAGTGGTGGGTATTCGTTTGACAGAAGAAGAAGAGCATCAAGGGGCCGATCTGAGTATTCATCGTATTCGCGCAACACCTGATATGGAATAAGCCTGATGTCGTCCGCCCGAAGGAGGATACAGAGTGCTTCTATTCGGTGATTGCAGTAGAATAGGCGGATATGTTGTAAATTCAGCGGTAGTAAACAATGGTAGATGAAAAAGAGACGGTGGATCGCCGGGTTCTCGCGAGCCTGGTTCCAATCGATGGTTTATCGTCAGAAAATTTTGAAGAAGTCTATAAAAAGACTGCGCTGGAATCAGCCGCATCAGGTTCTGTGTTGTTTAAAAAAGGTGGGCAGGATAATCAGGCTGTTTATCTGATTAAAGGTACGCTGGATTTGCACGGTGAGCATGGTGATAATACTGTCATTAGGGCAGATACGCCTGAGGCACGCCACCCGGTTGCTCATCATCAGCCGCGTAATATGACCGCGACAGCGCGTTCTGATATTCAGTTTATTCGTATTGATAATGATTTACTGGATATCCTGTTGACCTGGGATCAGTCTGCCGGTTATGTGGTCTCCGAACTGGATGAGGATGATGATGCTAACACCGATTGGATGACACGCATGTTGCAGTCCAATATCTTCTACCAGATACCCCCTGCCAATATTCAGGAAGTGTTCAAACGGATGGAAGAGATGCCCATGAAAGCGGGTGAGGCTGTCATCTGTCAGGGCGATGTGGGTGATTATTATTACATTATTAGTCAGGGTCGTGCCGAGGTGACGCGTAAGTCTCCCACGGGTACCGATGTGCGTCTGGCAGAATTACAACAAGGCGATGGTTTTGGAGAAGAGGCCTTGATTACGGAATGTGAGCGCAATGCCACCATTACCATGTTGACCAATGGTACCTTGATGCGAATGTCAAAGGCGGATTTTGATAATCTGTTAAAGGCGCCGGTTATGCATGAGGTTGACCTTGAAGATGGTCAGGAGTTGGTGCGGGATGATGGTGCAGTATGGCTGGATGTCCGTCTGGAAAGTGAATTTAATAATTCAACGATTGAAGGTAGTATCAACATTCCTCTTTATCTCCTGCGGTTACGACTACATGAGCTGGATGAAGAAAAACCTTATATTGTTTTTTGTGACACGGGCCGACGTAGTTCAGCAGCGGCCTATCTATTGAGTGAGGCGGGCTATGATATTTACGTATTGGGTGGCGGCTACCGTTAAAAAAATAATAAAAGGGGGCATTGCTACCCTTTTTGTTCTATGTAGTGTCCTGATGACACCGCTGTATGCAGATACAGATATCATTTTACAACCCCTGTATCTGGGTATTAGTAATGCCAGTGATTTTGGTCGCTGGCCTGATGCCGTGGTTCCTTATAGCTATAATCCGAATAATGCCCCTGCCTTGTTTTTTGACCAACAGGTCACACTGGGGTTAATTCAGGAGGCAATGCAGGCGTGGGAAAATGTCAGTGGGGTCAGCTTCCAGCCTGCTGGTAATGGTATTTCCAATTCTGATTACACAAATAGTGATGATGATCAGGTGGTGATTGCCTGGTCAGGTTCCTTGAGTGGTGCCGCTGGACAAGGGGGAGCGGCTTCGAGTTGTACCGGAACAGAATTTCAGGCACTAGGTTATTGTGCCTATCGTGATGGCAGTGTGTTGATGAATAATAATCAACAGATCTGGGGAAGTACCCTGGATGAGCGTGCACGGGCTAACTTTGTGCGGGTGATGGTGCATGAGTTGGGGCATCTTCTGGGACTGGGTCACTCAGACAACCCGGCATCGGTGATGTATTCCAACCCCTATAATTCCCTGAACTTCCCGCGTGATGATGATATTGCAGCGGTGCAGGCTCTGTATGGTCCTCCGGCTGTCCTGGTTCCGGCGGTGCAATATAGTCCACCTTCTGTCGTGATTGATGCGCGTATCCAGGATGTGTATTTTAGTGTGGATGATGGCTCAGGAAACGTTAATTTGGCAAACAATACAACGGTAACCCAGGTTGACTCGAGTACCACGGGAACCTATGTCTGGTCTATGATACAAAGTTCCGGCATTGCCATGGCTGTGGAACTGGTCTATGTGGATCCACAGGGTTATTACTATGATGGGACAACAGTGAACCTTAATTGTTCTGCCAACAGTATTTGTACCAATGGTGTTACTGTTGCCACGCTGGAAGCGATGGGCACGATTCCGGGCGCCTGGACAGTTTATCTGTTGATTAATAATCGGCTTGCAGCCAGTAAGGCCTTGTCGGTGAATACCTCGGTATCTTTTAATCAGGCACCGACGGCTAGTTTTAGTGCGTCGGTTAGCAGTGGTGCAGCACCATTAACGGTTGCGCTGAATCTGACGGCAGTGACCGATGGTGAGGGTGATGCGGTTGATGTGAATTGGTATATTCCGACTCAGGGAGTGCTTTTTAACGTTGATGCTGATAATTTAACTGTGCTTCCAGGTTCAAGCTCACGCAATGTCACCTTTACCCAGGATGGAACCTATACTATTTATGTGGCACTGGATGATGGTCAAAGTCGTTATGGGGTGCTCAATTCAGGTTCAGAGTCTGGCTCAGGTTTCCGTACCCTGTTGAGCAAGACCATTACTGTGTCCAGTGTAGCCTCTGTTGCCAGTACTGATGTGGATGGCGATAGCGATGTCGATGCCGATGATGGACTAATGATACAACGACGTTTAACCGGAGCGAGTGATGTAACCCCGGGTGTACTCTTGCCTGCGGGAGAGGATAATGCGTCTATTGTTGCACGCATTACTAATGCTGGTCTGGCCTATGATGTGGATGGTGATGGTGAGGTTGATGCCGATGATGGGCTGATGATACAACGGCGTTTGACCGGAGCGGGCGATGTAACTCCGGGCGTGGTGTTACCAGTGGGTGTTAGCAATAGTAGTATTGTTGCTGTTATTGATGCACTGCAACCCTGATGCACTTAAAAACAAGGACAAAGATGTGCCGCTAATCGGAATTTCTTTTGCTGATGATCTACCGGGCACTCAAACGCCAGATAACAGGCTGTGAGTTGTAAATCCTGTTCATATTCCTGTTGTTGTGAACCATACAGACGATCACCAACAATAGGAAAGCCGATGGATGCCAGGTGTTGTCGGATCTGATGTTTGCGTCCGGTCTCAATAACAACCTTGACCAGTGATTGATTTTTTTCACGGTCATAACCCAGCGCTGTGACATGGCTTATTGCCGGTCGATCATCCAGTGCTTGATCAATGCACAGGGCTTTCTCTGCAACAGGGAAATGCCCCTGCACAATAGCCTGGTAGTGTTTGCTGATGGCGCGTTGCTGAAATATTCTGGAGAAGGCAGCCGCGATTCGTTTTTGATGGGCAATAATCATTAGACCGGTAGCCGCACGATCCAGACGATGCACGATGATAGCGGGACGTTGAGGTTTTTGATGTTGTTCAATCCAGCGATTAATAGTGCAGTGATCGCCCCACTTAGAGCCCTGTGATAACAGGCCATAGGGTTTGTACCAGATACTATAACCTTCCTCATCCGCAATGAGTGTGGGCTTTGGAGGTTCTGTTGCCAGTATCCCTTCATCGTAGTACAAGTGCAATTGATCGCCTTTGTTGAGGTTTTTTTTTGCGCGACGCAGGCGTGTGGTTTGTGTGCCATGGCTTAACCAGACGGCACCTTTGGTCATGGCTTGTTTGATACCCTGTCGGGAATAGGTGGTATGTTGTGCCAATAGATCAAGGGCTATCTCATCATTATGATCGACATTGATATGATATTCGCTGGGTGCTGTTATTGAATTCATTATGATAATTCACTGCTGTTCCGTTAAGAATTTATGTAATTACTGTAATAGCATGATGTTCATCGAAAAAAATGCCTGGTAAGTTCGAGACATGAATCACGTTTCTCTACCAGAGACACGCCGTGAATACATCCATGTAGGCTCCACGCCCGCGTCCATGCGGGCAAGGATCTCTGATAGAGAAACGCAATTCCTGTCTCTTGAGTTAATGGGACAGCAATGATGATAATTATAACCCATAAAAAAAGGCCGCATCCGGGTGGAATGCAGCCCTTTCAAGATTGTGCCGAAAGATTTATTTTTTCAGGTGATCCTGGATAGTATTCACTACTGCATCACTGGAGGTTGCCTTGATGCTGAGCAGGTTGCCCTTGCCTTCATAGTAACCCACCAATGGAGCGGTCATCTCGTTGAAGGTGTCCAGACGCTTGCTAATGGCCTCTTCAGTCTCATCTTCGCGTTGGATAGTCGGGCTACCACACTTGTCACAGATGCCTTCTACCTTGGATGGCATGCTCTTGATGTTATAAATAGCCTGGCAATCTGAATTGGAGCAGGTACGGCGTGTAGTCAAACGATCCAGAATAACATCACGCGCAACATCCAGATTAACAGCAGCATCCAGTTTGATGTTTAGTTTTTCCAGCATGGCACCCAGTGCATCGGCCTGAGGAATGGTGCGAGGAAAACCGTCCAGCAGGAATCCACTCTTGCAATCATCTTCCAGCAGGCGTTCGCCCATGATCTCCAGGATCAGTTCGTCAGGAACCAGTGCGCCGGAATTCATGAAGTCCTTAGCCTTCTTACCCAGTTCAGTGCCATCTTTTACAGCACCACGCAGGATGTCACCGGTAGATATTTGTACAGAACCGTCGATCTGAGTTAATAACTTGGCTACAGTACCTTTACCAGCACCAGGTGCACCTAACAGAATAAGTCTCATGTCTTTCTCCTAAAAATTGACTAAATGGTTTGAATTCGTTATTCATCACGCCTGACCCTGACTCTAATCTGGCGAAGCCGTGGATGCACATCGTTATTTCTGGATGTACCGGTGTCCAGCGTGTAAGAAGCCGCGTATTTTACAGTGTAATGAGGGAATTTGGAAATAGTTGTCTGATTTTTATCAGGCATCAATAAATCTTACACGGCTGCGGTTCTTACATTTTTGAGTTTTTGTTTTTAAGTTATTGAAAAAAGAGAGAAATAATAATATTTCATGGTTATTTCCTGACGGGTCGGTTCTGTAGTTTTCGTTGCAGGGTTCTGCGATGCATGCCTATGGCACGAGCTGTTGCCGAGATGTTGCCATTATGTTGTTGTAGTACCCTCTGCAGGTGTTCCCACTCCACTCGTTTTACTGACATCGGATTTTGTGCAGGTTTGATATCGGGATTGCCGCTTTCCTGTTTGAAGGCATTGATTATTTCATCGGCATCGGCAGGTTTGGTCAGGTAATGGATTGCCCCAAGTTTGATAGCCTCGACTGCGGTAGCGATACTGGCATAGCCAGTGAGGATGATGATGCGAATATTCACATCTCGTTTAATCAGGTGTTCGACCATAGTCAGGCCTGACTCAGAACCAATACATAGATCAATAATGGCATAAGGAAACCGGTTTTGCTCTGCCAGTAGACAGGCCTGCTGGATACTGGATGCGGTGGAGACTTCATAGCCGTGTCGGTTGAGTGTGCGCGTAAGGATATTGCTAAAGGCTTCATCGTCATCAAGCAATAGTAGTCGGGTGGTTGGTTTATCAGTTGTCGTCACAGGTTTACCTTTATTTAATAGATCAAGGGTAGCTTGATCTCGGTGCAATTACCGCCATCTTTACGGTTCCGGTGGCTCACTTCTCCATTCAGTCGTTTGATAATCGCATGAGCGAGATACAGACCCAGGCCAAGCCCATGTTCCTTTTCACTAAAGGGGGTGTTACCAATGGTTGATATTGCCTCTTCACTAAGGCCTGGCCCACGGTCACTGATGGTGATTTTTAGTTGTTTTTGATCCCAGTGGGCGTGCCATTCTACGGCCTCTGTTGAGGCCTCAATCGCATTATTGATAATGTTACTCAAGGCCTGGCTTAGACTACGATCGGCAAGGATCAGGGCGTCGGGGTTTGTGTTGTTCCATTGGGTTTTTATTCTGGCCTGAGGTTTGCTTTCCAGGATTTCCTTCAGTAGTTGATGGAAGTAGTCTTCAATCTTCATTGCCTTGCCATTTTGCAGGGGGGATCCACCCGTTGATGTGGATAGTTGTGACAGGGCAAGTTTGCAACGTTCAATCTGTCGGTTCAGGTTATCCAGATCATTGAGTACAAGTTCCGGTGCCTGTTTCAGTTCATTCTTGATCTCATTGGTCAGCAATAGCATGGTTCCCAGAGGTGTGCCCAGTTCATGGGCAGTGCTGGCAGCGAGGGTGCCCAGCATGATCAGTTGTTCATCCTGTAGTGATTTTTCTCTAGCCTGTGTCAGCAGTATTTGTTGCTTACGCAGGGTGTTACCCATATTAAATACATAGTGTGTAATAAGGCCTGCAATAGCGATAAAGGCTAGCCACATACCAATAATGTGAAGATTATACTCATCATTATGTTTCGGGGTGTGCATGCTATGGTCGATTGGTAAGGGGATGTATTTCCACATCAGCAAGCTGTAGCAGGTAATGGTAATAGATGCGAGTATCCAGGCGTATTTTGCTGGCAGGATGGTGACTGTAATGGCCAGAGGGAATAGAAACAGAATGATAAAGGGATTGGTTGCACCACCAGTGAAATACAGCATAGCAGAAAGGGCAAGAACATCCAGTGTGAGGTGGATGAAGATCTCATTATCACTGACTTCATTGCTGTTTTTTATCCGTATCCATGCATAAGCATTAAACAGGGCCTGCAGGGCAATAATCAGACTACAGGTATCAATTGGAATCAGGATACCCAGGCCATAATAGACGAATAACAATGCAGGTATCTGGGTAATAATCAGGGCATTGCGCAGACGAAATAGTCGATTGAGGTTGGTTTTGTTGGCGTAGGGCAATGTTGGTTCGGATGCTGACATGTATAGAATATTTCATAAAGACTTCTATTTAGCAAGTAGATATTGGGGGTGCGACACTATGTCACATTCCCGATCCATGAATGATCCCGTATCCTTTTAATATCAGATGGTTTTTCTTCCTTAAACAGGGTTATGGATTAAATGAATGTACATGTTTTTCAAGCTGTGAGAGACAAACCCTGGGATTTGGCAATGGTTACATCGTTGCTTATTCATTTATTGGTGTTCTTTTATTTTTCTTCCACTGTATCGAAGTCAATCCCCGATTACGGAGTACGACTGGATATTATGCTACAGCCACGAATGCAGGCAATAAGTGTTATGGAGTCAGTACCTGCTCCCGTGATACCTGCCCCGGTAATACCTGTGCATAAAAAGATAGGTGGTTCTATACAGGAGCAGGTTGAATTAGTACCTGTTGAGGTATTTGTACCGATGGATCAGCAACAGTCATGGATTCCTGAACCTGAAGAGTTAGCGGAGCCTGTTGTTGAACGGGCAGTGGCAGCACCACTATTGACTGCAATGGAGTCAATGGTAGAGCTTGATGATGTGAGTCAGACTGATTTTCGTGATGAGATGAGGGAAGTCTACCTTGCTTCGATATTACGCATTATTGAGTCAGCCAGATATTACCCGCATAGTGCGCGGAAACGGGGTTATGAGGATGTAGTCAAGGTGTCTTTCCGGTTAATGGAGGATGGCAGCATAAAGGATCTGCTGGTTGATGGTCGGTACTCAGTATTGCGTTCTGCTGCAGGGGATGCGGTTACACAGTCATCTCCATTTCCCAGGCCTCCCGAGAGTATTGAGGTACCGGTATTGGTTAATTATTCCATGATTTTTGAATTGAGTTGAATTGAGGCTGGTTTGTTATAAAGGGGAATGTTTGAATGAAAAAAGGTATCTATCTATTATTATTGTGGCTGATTGAGTTACAGGCAGCCGGTATGGGTGAAGCAACTATCATGGTTGAGAGTACAAGACTCGCTGATGTGAGTGGCGAGGAGGTGAAATCGGCAGATCTGGCTGAGGCCCTGAGTCGGAACCTTCCTGGTATATCACTGGTGCGTAGAAGCGGGATCGCTAATGATATTATTTTGCGTGGGCAGAAAAAGGACAATATCAATGTCCTGATTGATGGTGCCAGGATCTATGGGGCTGGTCCTAATCGAATGGATCCACCGATCTCTTATGTACTGAATAATACAATTGATGGTATCGAGATTATTGAAGGTCCTTATGATGTGGAAAACTCAGGTACTTTGAGTGGTGCGGTAAGGATTAGTACCAGAAACCCTTCACAGGCCTTTAAGGGTGAGGTGAGTTTGAATGCAGGGAGTTGGGATTACCGGAAATTATCAGCGACGGTGAGTGGTGGTAATGACAAGGCCAGGGTCTTGCTGGGAATGTCCAGGGAGACCAGTGAGCAGTACGAGGACGGCGATGGTAATAATTTTTCTGATCAGATTAGTCATCTCAATCCTACCGCAATGGCGGGTATGAATCCACGCTATCAGGCACAGTATGCTGGTATGGATGCCTATAAGAAGCAGGTTGTTATGGGTAAGTTATATCTGGATATGACTGAAGATCAGGATCTGAAGTTGAGTTATACCGCCAATCGTAGTGATAATGTGCTTTATCCCTCCAGCAAGATGGATGCACTTTATGATAACTCAGATATGCTGGATCTGGATTATTCAATCAGGAACCTGGGGGTTTATTCCCGTTCACTTGATATACAGATCTATCGGTCAACGGTCGAACATCCGATGTCCACTTTTTATAGAATGGCATCAGGTATTAACTCTGTTGATGAATTGGCTAATTCTCTGGAAAGTGATATGAGAGGATTAAAGATCAGTAACAAGTTTGTTCTTGATAAGGATACCCGGATTGTTGTCGGGCTGGATACCAGCCTGCGAAACTGGGATGGAACCTATATCGGAAAGGGTACCAAGGCGGGTATAACGGGTAGAAAGAGTATTGATGATGTCAATACCGGAAACAGAGCCGTATTTGCCGAGATTGAGAAGAGATACTTCAGCCTGAGTACGAAGCTTGGTGTGCGTTATGATAATACCTCGATTGTCCCTCAAACCGGTGTGCATTCATCAAGGGATTATGATGGATTGAGTGCCTTTGTCTTTACTTCATATCAGCCTGATAGTAGTACGCGGTATTTTTCTGGTATTGGCAGGGCCTCCCGCGTACCGGATGCCAGAGAGCTCTATTTTCGTTCAATGATGAATGTAACCGTTGGTACACCTACATTGAATAAAACAACCAATACCGAGCTTGATTTTGGTATAGAGAAGAACTACCAGGATTTAACTCTTAAGGTCAGGCTGTTTCATAGCTGGTTGAATGACTTCATCTATTACAACGCCGGTAATGCCAGTAATAATTTTGAAAATGTTGATGCCACCATTTATGGTCTTGATGTTCGTGGTTCCTGGTTTATTAATGACGAGGTTTATCTGGATTTTGGTCTTGCCTGGCAGCGTGGACAGAAGAACCAGACACTGACGGGGCAGACAGATACAGATCTTGCCGAGATCCCTCCGTTAAAGGTTAATCTTACCTTGAATTATGATTATGCATTGAGAAGTAGTGCAATAATTGAGTTGGTGGCTATGGATGAATGGAGGTATTTCGATGTCGATAATGGAGAGCAGGCGATTGATTCCTATGCTGTATTAAATCTGAAATTGCAGCATACATTGAGTAGGCATCTTGCCCTGACTCTGGGGATCGATAATGTGATGAACAAGACCTATAGTACAACCAATACCTATAAGGATTTGACCCTGTTAGCGGATGCTACGGGTGATGTGATGTTGATTAATGAGCCGGGGCGTTATGTATATATAAACGCCGCTTATCGTTTTTAATAAGATCGATTGACTGAAAATTCTGCAAGGCTGTGCAATGCATCCTTGTAGGGTGGATTCGGGTAGTGTAGTCAGGGCGTGTATCGCTGCTTAATACGCAGAATATATTCATTTGTCCCTTCCCGACGTTGAAAACCCTGAGCAGGATCATTAAACTCAAGTTGTGTACGCAAAGTTGTAGAAACCAAACTCACCAGGAGCTTGCCACTCGGTGAATCAGCTACATGTTGATTAAGGGTGCGTGTATTTTGAATGGCAAGCACGCGTAATTGTGCATCGCGGGGTATCTGACTATTAACAGAATCCAGCAAACGAGATTTATCAATAAAGCTATCAGTGACTATTGTACTTAGGCCATTGCTATTCCAGGCTGCAACCAGCTTGCTTACAGCATCCTGCACCATCTTGCTTGATACAACCTGAATATCAGTTTTTAACGCAACTGAAGACTGCGAAACCAGGTTGCTACGTTCACTGGATGGTGAACGAATCAGGCTAAATGCGCGAAATTCACTCGCCTTCAGGTTAAGTCCCGGACTAGCCCCGGCCACTATTGCCAATAGGCATACCATGCAATATCTTACAAAAATGATCTTCATGGTGCTTTATTTCCGCTGCAATTGTACTGCACGCTGATAATCGGGTCAGGCGCTTGAGTAAATATCTGCCATGATAATTGTAGTCCGTGTTGACCCGCTACAGGGAAATCGAAAGTCCATGTTTCTCCCATGCCAACATTAAAGGTATGACCATTGCTGGATATTATGGTACTGGCAAAACCCAGCATCAGATCATTTTCTGTCGTCGCAAGATTTTCTGTCGCTGGTCCTGCTGCAAAATCGCCTGGAGGTAAAGTGGTTATTACAAAATTGCTACTGTTCCCCGTGATCACCAACATTGGATTGCTTGGCATTGGCGTGCCCATCAATGTATTGACAGTAGTGGCATCCGCTGCAGAACCAAATGCCAAATCACATGTCATTTGCCAACGTCCATCTATTATCGCTGGCAATCCTGCCGATGCTAATACGGTAACCGTACGGGTACCTGTTTGCACATTTCCTGCGCCGTCTGTAGCTTTAAAGGTCACTGTCGTCGTGCCTACTGAGAAATTGGCTGGAGGTGACACTGCAGGTGCAGCTATCATGCCATCTACGTCATCAAGGGCTTGCGCAGCATTTAAAAACGTGCTTATAGTGGCGTTACTAGCAGGAACACTTGTAGCACCAGAAGATGCCGTCACGGTAATTGATGTTGGCAAGGTCAGGCCAGGTGCTGATTGATCCACCACAGTCACGCTACTGGTAGAGGTACCAATATTGCCTACTGCATCGACGGCAGAAAAAATCACATTCGTTGTGTTGCCTGTGGGCATATTCGGTAACACCGGAAAAACCAGTGGTGCATTGTTTGTCACCGAGCCTACCACAGCAACATTATCTGTCGCCGTTGCCGCAGCAAGAAAAGCCTGAATGGTTGCATTGGCCACAGATATTCCATTCATATCCGTTGCCGCTACCGTAATAGAGGCAGGCGCAGAAATGACTGGCGGTATCGTGTCGCCAGAAACCCCGCCGCCACCCGTAGCGGGCGTATCGACAATGGTACTAGTCGTTCCCGCTGAAACAGGGTCTGTCGGACTCAAGGGGTTATTCCCTCTACCCGCTATAACCTGCACCAGTTCAATTCCACAATCAGGGCAATTTGAATCGCTTTCAATCGGCAGGTCTTCTAAAGCGGTTTTGTTAGTACCAGTACATAAATTCCCCATGCATAGGGTTAAACTTAGAAGCGTCTTGTTTGATTGTTTATTGAGCGAATCCACTTCATTCTTCAAATTGATCGCTTTTTCCCTTAATTGACCGGCAGAACCGCCGAATATTTTACCCGCTGTCCCCAGCATTATTCGCCACTCTCGAACACTACCAAATTGGCGAATAATCTTTTCCTTTAGTGGTTTTGCTTTTGCCTGTATAGCAGCAAAGTCTGCATAAGTTTTGCTACAAGCAGGACACGGGTTGATACGCTGCATATTAAACAAACCATTCAAGCCATTCACGTCTTTTGAACCGCTTTCAGTTGGTAGGCTGTCATCACCTGTTACTATAGTATCCTCCAGAACAGGTTCTTTGATATTCTCACAATTGGTTATAATATCGCTGCTGTACTCAGTAGATGTGTTTTTAAGCTTTATGCAATAAGCCACAGGGATTTCTATCGTTCCTTTAAGATGAATATAGTGTTCCCCTAGCAATCCTCGTTTAAGCCGCCCCAAAATGCTCTGCTTTTCCGCCTTTACGGTATTGATCAGTGGATTTTTATCAAGCCGGGATTTTATATCAGATTTAACCTGATCAATATACATTGATTTGTTATTAACATTTTCTTTATTACCCGTACCCTTTGGCGTTAAAATATCAGTGGCACTTGAAGATAATTCACTTTTTAACCTTTGTTTGATAGTCGATTTAACTACCGTTTTAGATCCTTTCTTAATTGTTTTCAAACCAATATGACCAACAGCTTTTCCACCTTCGGCAACAGCACGGCTTCCCTTAACTAAAGCTCCCCCTGCTGTAAACGCAAAATCCAGGACTTCAAATCCACCCGCAGCCCATTCTTTATCAATAGCATTCATAGCTCCATTTATGCTGATCCAGGTTAATTGTATGGGAATAGATGTAGCTGCTGAAGCAAGATCAGCTATGTTAATAATTGCTTCAGTTGGATTAAAGAAACTAATTGTTTTATCAATTTCATACTTTTCAATAATGAGAGTAAACTCATAATGTTTTTTTCGTATTCCTGTGGAAACAACTGAATCACAATCATTGATTTTGGTGATACTTGTTTTTATTTTTTTCCCAGGTGAATCAAATTCAGCAGTTAGTGACCGGCTGCCAATCTTTTTTGCATCTAGAATAATAGAATATGGATTCATTGCCTTCGCAATCATTCCATTCATTAAGACCTTACTTGCTTTTCCTGCTCCCAGGTTATTTCGATTGGCTTCGTTTAACAGTGCAAGGTTGTTTTTAAAGGTCTTGGGCTTGATCAGAGATGTACAGCGTTCATCTTCTTGCAGAGGCTCTTCAGTTTTAACTTGTTTACTGCTGTTGCCGCAAATCCCTTCATCCTTGCATTTTTTGAGAGCCATTTCCAATGAGTCTTCAATGACAGCAGGTTTTACTTGCTTCCAATTCTCCTTGGTTTTTTTCCATGCCTTAATCTTTCTATCGTAAGATGGTTTCTCTTTAGCCCATTTCTTATAGATGTTTCGTAATTCAATCCCCTTGAGAGGATCGCTGTTTTTATTTTTTAAACGATTTTTTTCATGATTGTATGCATTATAGAGTAGGTTTATTTTTATCGTCTGTTCCTCAGCATGCAAACGGTTTTTTTCAATTTCATTCTCATGCTGATAACATACTTTGGCATAATTCTGTCCCGCATGACCTTTTATGCACTCATCGCATGGGGTTGTGCCACCTTGCCAAGGTAATCGACACCGACCGCTTCCGGTAGTGATACGGTCTAGTCCTTTCAGTTTTTGAGGTGCTAATAGTGAATCTGGAGAAACCGAGCCTGGAGAAGATAGGCCTGGAGAAGATGAACCTGGAGAAGCACCAGGTATAGGCGGTAGTCCCTCTTCACCGTCACACAGGCAGTTTATGTTGCAGGCCAGACCAGCCGGACAACCGCCACCGGGCGGATCACACTGTTCACCGGGAAGGTTGATAATGCCATCCCCACAAAATTCCAGTGGTGGAAACGGAAGTGAGTCCTTCTCCCCCCCCTTTTTCTTTTGGGCGCCAATCAAGTAATCTTCGGTTTCCCCAATTGAAAAAATGCCTTTGCCTGTATAGGCGGTTACGGGTCTTCCGGTTAAGGTGATTCGGTACCACTTACCCGGCGGCGGACCAGCGATGCCGATGCTTTGTGATTTTCCCTTAGGAATGTCATAGCTATTGTTCTGAACAACCCATTCACCGGGATCGTCCCAGTCGCCATCACTGTTGTGATCAATCAGCACATTGATATAAAGTGATCCATTCCATGTGGCATTGTAAATCTTCTGGGTCGATAGAAAATCGTCGTCATCACTTGATTTGGGTGCTGTTTCATCTGAAACAGAGTTGCCAAGCCATGCCGCACGGGTATTCAAATGACGAGCACCATTATTGACTTCCAGAGTAGGGTAATGATATTCACAGCTAGGCTGATAATACTTGCGACACTTATTTAGGTCAGAGTCTGGCGCATCAGCGAAATCAGCAGCTTGAACTATACTAGTGCCGATAAAAGCGATCGAGATGGTCAGTAACAATAGTATCGCAATCAATACCTGCTGCGCGCATTTATTTACAGATAATCGCCCGTTCATTGTAATTCCTCCAGACTCCATAGAGACTCTTTAATAGTCGGGAATTCACGTGCAAACTGTATTTCCATCCGTACTTGTCCATCCAGCCTACGTGGTATGCCAAAGCGCAGTACACCATCTGCTATTTCCCATTGCATGCTACGATAAAAACGCTCGGAAGATAATTCCAGTGCTATGTTCGCAGTAAAATCTCCCTGCTCGAAAAATGAGTCAGGAGTACCATAGCGCAACAATAATTGCTGGCGTACTCGTTCAAAGGTTTGTTCAACACTTTGACTGTCACCCACGTCATCAAAATCAATAATAATCGCTGAACGCGCGAGCTCACTATTTAACAGTTGTATGACCAATCGTTGGCTTTGATCCAGATCACGGAAAATGCGGTTAAACCAGACCAATAGCCCCGGTTGTTTTGTCGGTTTACCCAAATCACTATTTATTGCGATCTTACGTGCCTCTCCTTCCATCATCCCTGGTGTCAGTCTTGTGAGATCAAGCGCTAGTCGTGATGATGGTGCGACAGCCCGCATTCCTGATGATGACGCAGCTAACGACCCCGCGATGACCTGCTTTACTGGTTTATCAAAGTTTAACGTCCAGTAAGCACCAATACGCCAGGCATCCGTGTTACGGCTAAGGGGACTATCGGGGTTGCGTTGATACCAGTTACCTTCGAGCCCAAAAGTATAGCTTTTTTGTGTATAGCGATAATTCATCCCACTAGTCCGAGTTAACTGCCCCAAGCCTGCGGCTGCTCCTCCCTGACTCAGCACCGCGTGAGAAAATGAGAGTGTATGTGGGCCACGACTGGCATTGAGGCTCAAGGTGGGATTGCGCTCCCAGCTAGTGCGTTTGCCTGAGTTATCCAACCTCCTTATTACAAATGCTGGAGATATAGTGCCGGAGAAACCCCGCCATTGAGCCTTGAAATTGAGACCGGTTAGATATTGTCGCGTAATGGAGAGGTTTTGTGGAATAGCTTTGTTATTGATATTCGAATAAAAAAATCCGCCGCGAATAGAAATATCCCGACTCAGGCTTTGACTGACATTTATATTGACCACTCGGGTATCGGTAATCGTGGCACGGTTACGACTCTCTGCTGTTTGTTTGAAGGCATCAATATTGCCTGACAGGGGGGATACGTTTCCAATTGAAAATGGCCCGCTAAGATTAAGGCCATAGACATCGGTTGTCAGCGGGTTGACGGTACCCTTGTTGCTATAAAAATTTTGCCGTCGGCCGCGTAATGTTAGGCCATTGTTAAAACGCCAGGACAAATGACCCTCTCTGGAGAGACGGTCTGGCTGAATCGAGGCGGTATCAGGACGATAATCCTGATCGTAGGATTCGTAACGAAGACGGTAATTCAGTGCAGGCAATGTAGTAGGGCGGCCTGATATTTGTGCGAACAGCGCACTGCCTTGCTTGTCTTTGCCGCTACCCACACCAGCAATGTCAGCATGATCACCATTAAAATAACCCGCTTCTCCTTCAAGCGTCAGTGCTTGACCAAACCACTGCGGCTGATTTTCGTAGGCAAGGCTATATATCGTCTGCTGTGTTGAAGCGGTTAATGTTGTTGCATTTGTGCTCTTGTAATTGTTGAGAAAATTGGCCGCAAGCTTGCCCCAGGCAGAACCTTGTGCTAACCAGGAAATACCACTGCTCCAGCCATCCGTAGATTTGATATCACGCCAATCTGCTGAGGCACTACCGGTAAAGACTATGATAGAGTGTTGGGTATCGGTAGCCAAATCAGGTTGCAGTTCAATCTGTGCGCCCTTCAGAGTACGCTGGATGGTACGAAAACTCTGAAAGGCAAATAAGTCACCGACTTCGGCACGGTACGGCAGATTAACTGCTCCATTTTCCTGTTTCAAGCTGAAGCGTTCTATACTGCCACCCTGAAAACGGCTGCGATATAATGAATCATTAAATAAGCCACTGACATTGCCTTGTAGCCGGTTATAGGGTGATAGTTGCCGCTTGAAATTGAGATTAAACTCATCGTAAATCTGTGTATTACTGAAACGATAGGGTGATGCCGCAATGTCACCAGAGTTATTGTAATAATCATAGCGTAAAGTATTACTACCGGATATTTGCCAGAGATCTATCCCTGCTCCGTTGTCCCCCGCTGCTGCTAAAGTTTCTGCAGACAATAAAATACAAAATAATAACAAGTGGTTATAGCGTTTCATTCAGTATCTCGTAGAGCTATTGATACGGGAAAGTCAGCTGAGTTTATGTCATGCACATAGCAGCCTACTTTTCTAAAATCTAGCTTCTAGCAGGATATTACGCCGCTTTGATGTCGGATTCAATCTCCTCCGGGCAATCGTTTTTAATAGGAGCGATGAACCGAAAACTCTGCAAGGGTGTGCAGGGCATCCTTATAGGGTGATTCGGGTAGTGTGGTCAAGGCGTGTATCGCCTTCTCTGCCTGTTCATGGGCACTCTGAGTGGTATATTTGATGGCGTTGGTCGCCTTGATGATTTGTTGTACCGAGTCAATATGTTCGTGGCCACCTTGTTCAATGGCATGACGAATAATCTGTTGTTGTTCCTTGTTGCCGGTACGCATAGCGTAGATCAGGGGTAGGGTGGGCTTGCCTTCAGCCAGGTCATCGCCTAGATTTTTACCTGTTTCCTCAGGGTCAGCACTGTAATCCAGTGCGTCATCAATGAGCTGAAAGGCGAGCCCCAGATGGCGACCATAGTTAGCTAGTGCCTGTTCCATTGGTGTGTCCTGTTTGCCCAGGATGGCTCCGATACGAGAAGCGGCTTCAAACAAGATTGCAGTCTTGCGTTGTACCACGTCCATGTAACGTGCTTCCGTGGTATCTGCATCATTGCAATTGAGTAATTGCATCACCTCACCCTCGGCAATGGTGTTAGTGGTATGTGCCATGATCTCCATAATGCGCATACTGCCAGTCTTTACCATCATTTCAAAGGCACGGGAATAGAGAAAATCGCCAACTAATACACTGGCCTCATTACCCCAGATGGCATTGGCGGTTTCATTACCCCGCCGCATATCCGAGGCATCGACAACATCATCGTGTAGCAGAGTGGCAGTGTGGATAAATTCAATAATCGCAGCAAGATCAATATGGTTGTTACCTGTGTAATTACAGGTGCGGGCAGCGAGTAGAACAAGCAAGGGACGCAGGCGTTTGCCCCCACTGTTTACAATATAGTGTCCGATTTGGTTGATTAACAGGACATTGGAGTGCAAGCTATCAAGGATTAACTTATCCACAGCCTGTATGTCTGACCCGATTAATTCACGAATTTGATCAAGGGACAGGGTTTGGTTCGATGTCTTGAGGGCTTGGCTCATGGTATTCCATGTACTATTCTAGAAGGGGTAGTTTACCTCAAGTGGCACTATGAAGACCACAGTGCTTGTGGTAAAAGTTGGACTTGACCTTAGGCAGGGAAGTCTATAAAATACGCGGTCTTTCAGGCTTCCTGAACAAAATTGTTGGAGATTCAGTAATGTATGCTGTAATTAAAACGGGTGGCAAGCAGTATCGTGTAGCCCAGGGTGATGTTTTACGTGTTGAAAAGCTTAACGTTGCCGAAGGTGATGCGGTTGAGTTTGATCAGGTTTTGATGGTTGCTGATGGCGATGACATCAAGTTAGGTACGCCATTAGTTGATGGTGGTAAGGTTGAAGCCAAGGTGCGTGCCAATGGTCGTGCTAAAAAGGTTGAAATCATCAAGTTTCGTCGTCGTAAACACCATATGAAGCGTCAGGGACATCGTCAGTCTTATACAGAATTAGAGATCACCGGGATTACCTGTTGATTTGAGTGATTGGGAGTAATGAGCAATGGCACATAAAAAAGCAGGTGGTAGTACCCGTAACGGTCGTGATTCGGAATCAAAACGGCTTGGGATTAAACGCTATGGTGGGCAGGAAGTATCCGCTGGTAGTATTCTAGTGCGTCAGCGTGGCACTCGTTTCCGTCCGGGCGTTAATGTTGGTTGTGGCAAGGATCACACCTTGTTTGCCAAGGCCGATGGTGTTGTAAAGTTTGCTGTGCGTGGTGCCAATAATCACAAGTTTGTGGATATTATTGCTGCGGGTTAAGTGTTGTAATATTCGTTAGAAAGCCCCGTTATTGTACGGGGCTTTTTTGTTTGTAATGTGGGTGGGTTTACCAACCTTTGGCTCTTTTAGTTAGGTGTATATCTTTAAGTAATTATAAAGTATGTTGTTATTATGAAATTTGTTGATGAAGCGAAGATTAAGATTATTGCGGGTAATGGCGGCAACGGTGCTGTTAGTTTTCGACGTGAGAAGTATATCCCGTTTGGTGGCCCGGATGGAGGCGATGGGGGTGATGGTGGCAGTGTCTATCTTGAAGGTGATGATGGTATCAATACGTTGGCTGATTTTCGTTTCCAGCGTACCTTTACTGCCAGACCCGGTGAAGGTGGTAGTGGGCGTAATTGTACGGGTAAGAAAGCGGATGACCTTATTGTCAAAGTGCCTTTAGGTACGGTGGTATACGATCATGATACCAATGAGTTGATGGGGGATATCACGGAACTGGGTCAACAGCTCCTGGTTGCCCGCGGTGGTTGGCATGGTCTGGGTAATATCCGTTTCAAGAGTTCGATTAATCGTGCGCCACGGCAGTCAAAACCAGGCACAGAAGGTGAGCGTAGAATTCTGGATCTGGAGCTAAAGGTACTAGCGGATGTGGGTCTGTTAGGGCTACCCAATGCGGGTAAATCAACCTTGATCCGTGCCGTCTCTTCGGCAAAGCCCAAGGTGGCCGACTACCCGTTTACTACCTTGTACCCCAACCTGGGTGTGGTGCGTATTGCACATCACCAGAGTTTTGTCGTAGCCGATATCCCCGGTTTGATTGAGGGTGCAGCAGAGGGTGCCGGTCTGGGCATTCAATTCCTTAAACATCTTGCCCGTACACGTATATTGTTACACCTGGTGGATGTGGCACCTGTTTCACCCGATGCTGATCCAGTGCAGGATGCGCTCAAGATTGTTGCTGAGTTAAGTGCGTTTAGTGAAGATCTTGCCGGACGTGAGCGTTGGTTGGTGTTGAATAAGACCGACCTTCTGGCGCACGAAGATAGAGATGAATTTTGTCAGTTGATTGTTGATGAACTGGGCTGGGATGGCCCGGTTTATAATATCTCGGCAGCGACGGGTGAAGGGACTGATGTTCTGGTACAGGATATTATGCAGCGCCTTGAGATATTGAATGAGGAAGAGGCTGATGCGAAACCCGTTGCTGCGATACCTCCTGAACAATTATTCCAGCCAGAGGAGAGCTCTGATTAATAAAAAAAACTGTTGGGTAGTCAAGATTGGTAGTGCCTTGTTGACCGCTGATGGTGAAGGTTTGGCGCTGGATTCTATTCAACATTGGGTGCAGCAGATGGCTGATCTGCATCAACAGGGTATACAGTTGGTTTTGGTTTCATCCGGTGCCGTGGCTGAAGGTATGTGTCGCCTGGGCTGGCAGCAGCGTCCACATACCCTGCATCAACTACAGGCTGCTGCCGCAGTGGGACAGATGGGGCTGATACAGGCCTACGAATCGGCCTTTCAGCAATATGGTCTGCATACGGCACAAATCCTGTTAACGCATGAGGATCTGTCGGATCGTGGCCGTTACCTGAATGCCCGTAGCACCTTGCGTACACTGCTGGAGATGAATGTAATCCCTGTAGTGAATGAGAATGATACGGTAGCGACCGATGAAATTTGCTTTGGCGATAATGATAGTCTGGCAGCGTTGGTCGCGAATCTGGTCGAGGCGGATCAGTTGGTGATCCTGACCGATCAGGAGGGCTTGTTTGACAAGAATCCTAGTGAGCATGCCGATGCCTGTTTGATTCATGAGGCTAGTGCTGAAGATGCCTCTTTGCAACAGATGGCGGGTGGTAGTGGTGCGTTGGGTCGTGGTGGTATGTTGACCAAGGTACAAGCGGCGGCGCGGGCAGCACGTTCAGGGACAAGCACGGTAATTGCCTCGGGTCGTACCAATAATGTGTTGGCTCTGATTGCCCAAGGTAAGAACCCAGGCACCTTGTTGCGGCCTTCCAGTGAGCCTGTGGCGGCGCATAAGCAGTGGTTGGCGGCGCAATTGCAGGTTAGAGGTAAATTATTTCTTGATGCCGGGGCAGTTAAGGTTTTGCAGGCTGCGGGTAAAAGTTTGTTACCGATTGGTGTGTCGCATATTGAAGGCGAATTTCTACGCGGTGAACTGGTTGCTTGTGTCGCCCCTGATGGTGGCGAGATTGCGCGCGGACTGGTGAACTATGATACCAGTCAGACGCAACAGATTATAGGCCATGCCAGCAGTGAGATTGAGGATTTACTCGGTTTTGTCGATGAGGCAGAGCTGATTCATCGCGACAACCTTGTATTACTTCACATCTCCTGATCGACACTCCTTGAAGATGCGTGCTTGGCATGTTGAACAGATATCTGGATCCAGATGTTTGTAGATACTGCTGATGGCTTGTGTTTTGGTGTCAAAGAAGTGATTGCTGCCCATCTTTCTAATAAAAGAGGATCGTGCTGCAAATTCATAAACAGATGATTTTAGGCCGACAAAATATAGCCCACCACCTTGTTCTTTTAGTCGATCATTTTCTACTATTAACGCCTCGCCACCGGCAAGGTCAATGAAGTTAATGCCGCTCGCCACAATCAGTATGTGTTTGATATGGTTTTCCTCAGAGACTTTGGCAATATGTTTTTGTATGTGATTGATGGAACCAAAATAGACTGACATATCAATGCGGATTATCTTTAATTGCGGACATTGTTTCACTGGTTTTTGATTGATATTGACCAACTTTCTTTTCTTGTCATTAGATAGAGAATCAAAGCTCAGGGTGGCAATATCCGGTGTCGATGTCTTGGCCAGAAATAAGACAAGGGATAATATCACGCCCAGATAAATAGCAAATTCAAGTTCAAGAAACAGGGTGGCAAAGAAGGTGGTTAGCAGAATGGAAGACTCTGTTTTGCTGAAATGCAGGGTCTGACGAATATGATGGATATCAATAAGATTATAGGCAACCAGTAAAATAATCCCACCCATGGATGCAATAGGAAGATAGGCGGTTAATGGTGCAATAAGCAAGACAATAATCATTAATGAGATGGCTGCAAATATGGCAGAAAGTGGCGTTTTGGCGCCGGCCTCATAATTGATGCCGGAACGGGTAAATGATCCTGATCCAGCATAACTGGAAAAGAAGCTACCAACAATGTTGGACAGACCCTGACCAATAAATTCCTGATTGGAATCGATGCGCTGATGTGATCTTGTTGCGACTGATCGACTGATGGATACCGCTTCAATCAGGCCTAACAAGGCAATGGCAAATGCCTCAGGTGCTAGTGACTTGATCGTGGCAAGGGAAAATTCAGGGCTGGATAATGGGGGGAGTTGTGCCGGTATCTCACCGACCAGTTTGATATCGGTGGCAAAATCTTTCATTAGTATGGCGCTAATGCTACCCACAACCATACCTATGAGCAAGTTGGGTAATTTGGGTGCTATCTTTTTGCTGATAATGGCAGTAAATAAGGTCACCAGAGCAATAATGAGCAGATAAATATTGGTGTTATCAGCCTCTCGGAACAGGTAAGCCCAGGTATGCAGAAAGGATTCACCTTTAGGGACAATAATACCGGTGATGTGTTTCATTTGGCTGGTTGCAATTAGAATGGCTGCACCAGCGGTAAAACCAATGACAACGGTATGGGAGACAAAATTAACCAGTGCCCCCATGCGTGCCAGACCAAAGGCGAATTGATAGACGCCGGCGAGGAATGTGAGTGTTAACGCCTGGTTTAAAAATTCTGCGGTGCCGGGCTCGGCATGGTGACTAATGGCACTGAAGATAACAATGGATATGGCTGTGGTTGGGCCGGAAACCAGGTGCAGGGAAGATCCAAACAGGGCGGCGATAATGGGTGTCACCATTGCGGTATACAGACCGTACTCAGGTGGCAGACCGGCAATGGTAGCAAAGGCTACGCCTTGAGGCAGGACAATGACGGCACCGGTGAGTCCGGCAATAAGGTCAGCCTTGATCGATTCTCTGGTGATAATTTTAAACCAGACAAGAAAGGGGAATAGCGATGTCAATTTCATTGAATAGCCTGAGTGAAGATAAGTAAAGATAAGGTAGAGGTCACGCTTGCCCGTCTTTTGAACGGAGGCACATTATACAATACTTGAGCAAAAAAATCATTACGAATTCCCTGGTCATAAAAAATTCATCAAGCCTTCACATTGCTGTCATTAACGCTACAGATAATAGCGCTCGTCTTAATAACTAAACGAGTAAGCCATCCTGAATGGCGTTGGAGATTGTATGTCCAGAAAAATGAATCTATTGGTAGCAGCCGGGATCGCTGCGAGTGTTGTTAGTGTGTCATCTATTGCAGGTATTACTGTATATAAGGATGGTGAAAAATATCTGAAGGTTGGTGGCCGTATTCAGCTACAGTATCATGATAATGAATTTAAAAATGGAAGTGCGGATGAATCATCATTGTTCTTCCGTCGCTTCCGTCCTTACATCGAAGGTAGCCTGCACAAGGACTGGAAGGGCAAGTTCCAGTGGGATATGGGCAAGGCAGATCTTTCAGTGAAAGACGCTTATATGCAATATAAGGGCTTCAGTAATATGAAGGTAACCGTGGGTAATGCTAATTTCCCATTCTCACGCGAGTTTCTGACCTCATCCAAGAAGCAGCAACTGGTCGAACGTAGCTTTGTCGGTGATCACAATTATGGTACACCTGATCGCCAGACCGGTATTCATTTAACCGGTCATAATGATGGCAAGGATATTACCTGGGGCTTTTCTGCCGCATTGGCCGCACTTGATCCTGATCAGAAGAAACTTGATTTTGATACGGTGATCAATAATTCTGCCTCTGACTGGAACGAAGGCTGGATGGTTGGTGGTCGTGTTGATTTCCATCCCTTTGGTAAATTGAAGTTCTCCCAGGGTGATTTCAAGGGTGAACAGAAGGCAACAATTGGTATCGCTGCATTTACCTGGAGTAATGATGGTCAGAATAATACTGCCGGGGCAGGTAAGCCGGATGTTGACAAGGTCAATGCCTTTGAGGTCAGTGGTGCCTATCGCAATAGCGGTTTTTCAATCGATGCTGAATATAACCGTTTTTCTGCAGATACGGTTACTGCAGGCTATACCGGTGGTATCTTCAAGAGTGGTTCGACCAAGCTGGTAAATTACTCGGTTGAGGGCGGTTATATGGTTGTCCCTGCAAAGCTGGAGCTGGTTGCTGCTTATCAGGTTCAGGATGCGGATAATTACGCCAGTGAATGGACACGAACCTCTGTTGGCCTGAACTGGTTTATACATAAGCATGATATCAAGGTGCAGACCACCTATCGTATGGGTGAGAATGAAAACGGTGTCGCCAATAAAGATGGTGATGAAGTCTTCGTGCAGGCACAGTACGTGTTCTAAAGAATATATAAATCTAACATTTATATCTCTTTACATGGAAGTAACACGGACCCTTTGGGTCCGTTTTTTATTGGGGGCAGGGCTTTAATTCAGTATACTGTTCCCAGCTTGTCATGAAATTGTAATGTTGATCCGTTTTAATAGATGGTCCAATAAAATTCAGAGATGTTTATTCAATGTCAAATAAGGTGATACTCGTTGTCGATGATGAGCCCGCTGTCAGGGATATGATAGGCTTTACCCTGGAACAGGCGGGGTTCCAGTGGGTCCCCGCTGCTGATGTTGTTGCGGCACGTCAGTGTATACAAGACAATTCAGTGGTATTGGTGTTGCTGGACTGGATGATGCCGGGGGTGAGTGGCTATGATTTTGCCAGAGAATTACGTGCTGATATTACTACGCGCAATCTCCCGGTGATTTTGTTGACTGCGCGTGATACCCCGGAGGATATGGTGCGTGGGCTGGATGTGGGCGCGGATGATTATATGGTGAAACCGTTCTCGCCACGCGAAATGATATCCAGGGTCAAGGCGCTTTTGCGGCGTGTGGGAGATGTTTATGACGATGACGTTATTAATATTGCCGGTCTATCACTGGATACAGCCTCTCATCGGGTGATGGTTGATAATAAAGATGTTGTGCTGGGGCCAACCGAATACAAGTTGTTACACCACTTTATGCAATACCCTGATCGAGTATTTAGCCGCAATCAGTTGCTGGATTATGTCTGGGGGCAGAATGTTTATATTGATGACCGTACGGTTGATGTGCATATTCGAAGGCTGCGTAAGGCACTTATTCCGTACGATATGGATAAGTTGATACAGACGGTACGCGGTTCCGGTTATCGTTTTTCCAGGAAAGCCTGATCTTGTCTAATCCGTGGGTAGCAGAAATTCGGCGTATGCTACTTTTTTTTGTTCTGGCGATTTTGTTGGGATGGTTGGTGAGTGGTGTTGGTTTATTCCTGTTTTTATATCTTGCCGCTTATCTAATCTGGCATCTGCTTAATATCTATCGTCTGGAACGCTGGTATCATCAGCGTAAAGAGATCTACCCACCGCAGGGTAGCGGGATATGGGAGTCAGTCTTTCATCAGATCTATTTGTTGCAGCAACGCAATCGTCGACGTAAGAAAAAACTAGCCTCTATTCTAAGTCGTTTTAATAAATCCACCTCAGCCTTGCCCGATGCGACGGTGGTATTGAATGCCAGTGGTCATATTGAATGGTTTAATAAGTCTGCCAGACGTTATCTGGGGTTAAAGGCGAATAAAGATGTGGGGCAGCGTATTGAAAACCTGATTCGTAACCCACGTTTTGTTGATTTTATGCAAGCCGGGGATTTTACTGATCCTATGGAGATGTTGTCTCCCGTTAATAATGAGCAGTTTCTCTCTATTCGTGTTGTGCACTATGGTAGTAATCAACGCCTTTTAGTGGTGCGTGATATTACGCGTATTCATCACCTGGAACGTGTGCGTCAAGATTTTGTTGCCAATGTTTCCCATGAGCTACGGACACCATTAACCGTCATTAGTGGATATCTGGAAAATATAATTGATGCCGAGGATGACTCTTCCCTGAAGTGGAATAGTATCCTGTTGCAAATGCATTCACAGGCACAACGTATGAATACCATTGTGGAGGATTTATTATTATTATCGCGCCTTGAATCTTCTGAAGTGGTGAAAACAGATGCGGTGATTAATGTCTCCGTAATGATTTATGCGCTGTGTGAGGAGAATGCCTTGCTGCATGATAACAGTACGCATAACCTTCATCTGGAGCTGGATGATAGCCTGTTACTCAAGGGTGATGAAAAGGTATTTTACAGTATCTTTGCCAACCTTATCTTTAACGCGCTTCACTACACCCCTGAAGGCGGACGTATTGATATTCGTTGGTCTCGCAAGGGTAAGGGGGCTTTTTTTGAAGTAACCGATAGCGGGGTTGGTATTGGAGTACAGCATTTGTCCAGGCTTACTGAACGCTTTTATCGTGTCGATTCAGATCGTTCGCGTGATTCTGGTGGTACTGGTCTGGGCTTGTCTATTGTAAAACATGGTCTGGATTGTTATGGCGGTCGACTTGATATTGAGAGTCGTCTAGGTCAGGGGAGTACCTTCAGAGCATGGTTACCAGCAAAGATACTGGCTGGTTGAGGGTTGTCATAAAACCTTCATATAGTTTTCATTATAATGTCATTCTGCTTGGGTATAGTGGGTATCAGAATTATTTTATTATTAAACCCATAACGGGAGAGGAATCATGAAGAAGATTAAATTACCATCATTAGCGGCCTTGTGTGCCGGTCTTTTATTGTCATCACAGGTCATGGCTACACAGCAGGTTGACCCTGCGCTGACTGATTATCACCGCTCCAGTGGTGTCGCTGGTAATCTGTCCAGTGTGGGTTCTGATACCCTGGCTAATCTGATGACATTATGGGCTGAGCAATTTAAGCGTGAGTATCCAAATGTAAATATTCAGATTCAGGCAGCGGGTTCTTCTACTGCCCCTCCTGCACTGACTGAGGGTACCTCGAATATAGGGCCAATGAGTCGCAAGATGAAGAGCAAGGAGATACAGTCGTTTGAGAGTCGTTATGGCTATAAGCCGACTGCAATTCCAGTAGCCATTGATGCGCTGGCAGTTTATGTACATAAGGACAACCCCATTAAGGGCATGACGATTCCTGATGTTGATGCAGTATTCTCTTCAACTCGCAAGTGTAAGAGCAAGAGCGATATTAAAAAATGGGGTGATCTGGGCCTAACGGGTAGTTGGAGTAACCGTACTATTCAACTATATGGTCGTAATTCGGTGTCAGGTACCTATGGCTATTTCAAGAAGAAGGCATTATGTAAGGGTGATTACAAGAATACGGTGAATGAACAACCGGGTTCTGCCTCTGTGGTACAGTCGGTTTCATCCTCATTAAACGGTATCGGTTATTCTGGTATTGGTTATAAGACATCGGGT
The DNA here is from genome assembly GCA_013151035.1 of Gammaproteobacteria bacterium. NCBI lineage: Bacteria > Pseudomonadati > Pseudomonadota > Gammaproteobacteria > Gammaproteobacteria bacterium. The sequence goes on along the minus strand of JAADJB010000053.1, from coordinate 38,287 downwards.
GTGCGCGCAGTCCCTCTGGCAAAGAAACCCGGTCAGGAGTTTGTTGCAGCCACACCTGAGAATGCCCTTAAAAACAAGTATCCTTTGTCTCGCTATCTGTATGTTTATGTGAATAAGCACCCGAATCGTCCACTGCCTCCATTAGAACGTGAGTTTATCAAGCTGGTTTTATCCAAAGTGGGTCAGCAGATCGTTATTAAGGATGGCTATATTCCACTGCCAGCCAAGGTGGCAGAGAAGGTTCTGCATAGCCTTAAATAGTTTATTGGTGCGTGGTACGCAGCCTACCAGGTAGGGTGTGCATTGCGCACCACATATAATGAGAATGGCTGGGGACAGACTTAAAGTCTGTCCCCTTTTTTGGGTAGAAGTCTGTTCCTTTTTAATGTAGTGTGTCACAAAACTGTCATATAGCCATAGTATGATCCCATAATGAGTAACTTGTCCTCCATAAGTAATATGAGCAACCGCTACCGTTGGCGCTATGCCAAGGATGTATTGGCTAGGTATTGTGTGGGTTTAGGGGGCATGACGGTTATTTTTGCTATCGTCTTGATCCTGTTTTATCTGCTGTATGTTGTTATTCCTCTGTTTGAACCGGCTTCTTTTTACGGTGATCGGGAATATGATCGGGTGGGTGATACATCAAAAACCCTATCGCTGAGTATGGAAGAACAGTCTGAGATTGCCTTACGGGTGACGGCTGATGCCGGATTGTTTTTTTTTAGTACCAAGGATGGAAAACTGCTCAGTAAGAGGCGTTTGGATCTTCCGGAACAGGTATTGGTGAGTAGTTTTACTCATAGCGATCCGGTTGATGCGCAGATGTTGTTTGGCCTGGATGATGGTAATGTCACGCTGATTAAACCGGTTTATCGGGTGAGTTATCCTGATGATGTGCGCCTGATTACTCCTGAGATAACTTATCCTTTTGGTGAGAAACCTCTGGTGATCGATGAGGATGGAGTGGCTATTATTCGCTTGGCCTTCCAGAATGGGGAAGAAGAGGCAACAATTGTTGCTCAGACTAATGATGGTCGTCTGCTACTAACCAGTTATATCAAGGAAGAATCTCTGTTTGGGGATGAGCTTATCTTTGAACGGACCCAGGTTGAAATCGTTGTTGATGGTATTGATATTCAAACCTTGTTAATGGATAAAGACCAGCAAAACTTGTACGTGTTGAGCGTGTCTGGAGAGATTTCTCGTTTTGATATCAGTGATAAGGAATCACCTGGGTTAATGCAACATGTCAATGTATTGACCACAGGGACTCGTGTTAGTGATATCCGCTTTTTGGCGGGTGATATCTCTTTGTTGATTGCTGAGGATGATGGTCGTATTAGTCAGTGGTTTGCAGTTAGAGATCAGCAGGGTGATGAGAAACTGCAACGCATTCGTTCTTTTCATTCCCAACAGGTAGAGATTGTTGCTCTGGTTCCTGAATATAATCGCAAGGGTTTTCTGGCATTGGACAAAAGAGGTGTATTAGGTGTTTACCATACGACATCTGAACGCACCATCTTGCTGGAAGAATTACCGCGCGCCAATTTTAATTATTTGACAATAAGTCCTCGTGCTAATGCCATATTAATGGAAGATGCAATGGGTCGTATGCGTTTTCAATATATTGTTAATGAGCATCCCGAAATATCCTGGTCGGGTCTATGGGAGAAGGTTTGGTATGAGAGTTATACTGAGCCGGTCTATGCCTGGCAGTCATCCTCGGCGAGTAATGACTTTGAACCTAAGCTCAGTTTGACACCGCTGGTTTTTGGTACTCTCAAGGCGGCCTTTTATGCCATGTTAATTGCCGTACCACTGGCGATTATGGGTGCTATTTATACGGCCTATTTTATGGCACCGCGTATGCGTGGTCTGGTAAAGCCCAGTATTGAGACTATGGAGGCACTACCAACGGTTATTTTGGGTTTTCTTGCTGGTTTATGGTTGGCTCCGTTAATTGAAGCTAATCTACCCGGCATCTTTAGTCTGTTGATTATTGTTCCATTGGGTGTGTTGTTGTTCTCTTTTGTCTGGAGTCATTTCCTGCCGGTTATTCGCAACCGTATTCCTGAGGGTTGGGATGCCGCTATTCTGATTCCGGTGGTGCTTTTTTTAGGCTGGCTTTCTATCGCCCTGTCAGGGAGTATCGAACACCTCCTATTTGATAATAATATGCGTGCCTGGATGGATACTGAATTTGGTGTTGGCTTTGATCAGCGTAATTCACTGGTGGTGGGTATTGCTATGGGCTTTGCGGTCATACCAACAATCTTTACTATTACCGAAGATGCAGTATTCAGTGTTCCAAGACACTTGACCAATGGTTCTCTTGCTTTGGGTGCCACTTCCTGGCAGACATTGGTGCGGGTGGTGATACTGACAGCCAGTCCGGGTATCTTTTCTGCGGTGATGATTGGCATGGGGCGTGCTGTGGGCGAGACTATGATTGTGTTAATGGCAACAGGTAATACCCCGGTAATGGATTTCAGTGTGTTCCAGGGAATGCGTACCTTATCAGCTAATATTGCTGTAGAGATGCCGGAGGCTGAGGTGGATAGTACCCATTATCGTGTGTTGTTCCTGGCAGCACTGGTATTATTTGGCTTTACCTTTGTGGTGAATACCCTGGCTGAGATTGTTCGCCAGCGCTTGCGTTCAAAGTACAGTTCACTGTGAGTATAACGATATGATACGTCAATGGTTTAGATCGGGTGATCCCTGGGTATGGATGGCAGCTTCTGCTGTTAGTATTAGCATGATTCTGGTTTTTGGTCTGTTGTTGTTGATTGCCGCGCGAGGTTTGGGGCACTTCTGGCCGAGTGATATTGTGAAACTGGATTATCGTAGTCAATCAGGTGAAATGATTGTGTTACAAGGCGAGATACACGATAGAGAACGAGTCTCTGCTGAACGTCTGCGTGATGCCGGTTACTCTGTTGAGGGTGATCAGGACGTTGAACGTTTTCTGTTGAAAATGGGTAATCGTGATCTGACAGGGCAGGACTTTCGCTGGGTAGTGGTACCGGATATTGTTAAACAACAGATACCTTCTTCCTTGATGACAGTTGAACGTAGGGAATGGGGCAATCTTTACGGTGAACTGGTCAATGTTAAACAGGCCGGTGAGGTGGTTGCCGAAGGCAATCAGGCCTGGGCAGTGTTACAACAACATCTACAACGTACGGATGATCTGTTTCAGCAGATACAGGATATCGAACGGGGAGAGATTGGTGCGGTTAATTATGATATTGAGAAACTGCGTCTGCATACTCGCAGTCTGGAGTTGAAGGGGCAACTGGATTTGTCTGCAAAACAGTTAATCAAACAGCAACGTGCGCAACTGGATGCCCAATACAATAAAATGCAAGTTGCACTGGAGCAACTCTATAATCAGATTCGTCGAGACAGTATTACCGTGGTGGTGGCGGGTGGTCAGGAAATCGAGTGGCCATTGGCTAAAATTGTTAAGGTTTATCAACCTAATGATATGAGTGTGCTGGATAAATCACTGTTTTATATCGCCAAGTTGTATGAATTTGTGAGTGAGGATCCGCGTGAGGCGAATACTGAGGGGGGTATCTTCCCCGCTATATTTGGCACTGTGATGATGGTTATTATCATGTCGATTATTGTGGTTCCCTTTGGTGTGGTGGCTGCGGTTTATCTGCGCGAGTATGCTAGCCAAGGGCCGATGATTCGATTGATCCGTATTGCGGTTAATAATTTGGCAGGTGTGCCTTCGATTGTATATGGTGTATTTGGTCTTGGTTTCTTCGTTTATTTTCTCGGTGGGAATATTGATCAATTATTTTATCCAGAGGCTCTGCCAGCTCCGACCTTTGGTACGCCGGGTTTGATGTGGGCTTCGTTGACCTTGGCTTTGTTGACTGTACCGGTGGTCATTGTGGCGACTGAAGAGGGTTTATCACGCATCCCTAAATCTATTCGTGAAGGTAGTCTGGCATTGGGTGCCACCAAGGCGGAGACCTTGTGGCGGACGGTATTGCCGATGGCAAGCCCTGCGATTATGACGGGTATGATTATGGCGATTGCCAGAGCGGCGGGTGAGGTTGCTCCATTAATGCTGGTGGGTGTGGTTAAACTGGCACCAACCTTGCCTCTGGATGGCAATATGCCATTTCTACACTTGGATAGAAAATTTATGCACATGGGTTTTCATATCTATGATGTGGGTTTCCAAAGTCCCAATGTAGAGGCAGCAAGACCACTGGTTTATGCTACGGCATTATTATTGGTGATCGTAATTATTGCATTGAATATAGCGGCAATTGGTATTCGTAATCATTTGCGTGAGAAGTATCGGGCGTTGGAAAATTAAAACCATGAACAAAGAAAATGTAAAAACACATTCGATTGATATCAAAAAACTGGTGCAGCCCAGTGTTCCCTTGAGTATGGAACGGGAGGATGTCTGTTTGCAGGTAAAGGATTTAAACCTGTTTTATGGTGAAAAACAGGCGTTGCATCATATTGATATGCTGATTCCCAGGCGGCGGGTAACGGCCTATATTGGTCCCAGTGGTTGTGGTAAATCAACTCTGTTGCGTTGCATGAACCGGATGAATGATCTGGTTGATATTGCACGTATTGAGGGTGAAATACTGCTTGATGGCAGTAATATTTATGACAGGTCGGTTAATGTGGCAGATCTACGTCGCCGTGTGGGTATGGTGTTTCAAAAGCCTAATCCATTCCCTAAGTCGATTTATGAAAATGTGGCCTATGGTTTACGCCTACAGGGTATCAATGACAGGCGTTTGATCACTGAGGTGGTTGAGAAGTCTCTGCGTAGTGCAGCACTGTGGGATGAGGTGAAAGATCGATTAGAGGATAGTGCTCTGGGTTTGTCCGGTGGTCAACAGCAGCGTTTAGTGATTGCTCGGGCGATAGCGATTGAACCGGAGGTATTATTGCTGGATGAGCCAGCATCGGCATTGGATCCAATCTCGACTCTCAAGATCGAAGAGCTGATTTATGAGTTGAAGGATAAATACACGATTGTTATTGTGACGCATAATATGCAGCAGGCAGCGCGTGTCTCCGATTACACCGCCTTTATGTATATGGGGGAGCTGATTGAGTTTGGTGATACCAGCACTCTGTTTACCAATCCGGGCAAGAAACAGACAGAAGATTATATTACCGGTCGTTACGGTTAATAAAGAAGGTTAATACTATGGATAAGTCAACGATTAGTCATCATATCTCGCGCCAGTTTAATGAGGAGCTGGAGGATATCCGTAATAAGGTTTTGATCATGGGTGGGCTGGTTGAGGAGCAGATTAAGAACTCGATTGAGGCGCTGGTGAATGCCGATATTGATTTGGCTGAATGCGTGATAGAAAGAGACCATGAGGTGAATGCACTGGAGGTCGCGATTGATGAGGAGTCGGTGATGATCCTGGCTCGTCGTCAACCTGCCGCCAGTGATCTACGCCTGTTGATTGCGGTGATCAAGACCATTACCGATCTGGAGCGTATTGGTGATCAAGCGGGAAAAGTGAGCAAGATGGCGATCCACCTGGCGGGTATGGAGCGTCCCAAGGGGCAGTTCAGCGAATTAAGACACTTGGGTGAACAGGTGGTGAGTATGTTTCATAAGGCATTGGATGCCTTTGCTCGAATGGATGCCGAGGCAGCACTGGCTGTTGCGCACGAGGATGAGAAGGTGGATACCGAATATGATCTCATTATGCGCCAGATGATTACCTATATGATGGAAGATCCACGTAATATCAAACGTACCCTGGATATTATGTGGTCAGCACGCGCGATGGAGCGCATGGGAGATCATGCTAAGAATATCTGTGAATATGTGATCTATCTGGTGATGGGTAAGGATGTGCGTCACACCAGCCTGGAGCAGATCCAGGAAGAGTTTGATGGGTAAAACCGGGGACAGACCCCAATTAAAAAGGGGTGCTCATAAAGCACCCCTTTTTAATTGGGGTCTGTCCCCGGTTTTTTAAGAGGCGAGAGCCTTAACCTTCAGGTTCAAGCGGCTCTTATGACGGGCGGCCTTGTTCTTGTGAATCAGCCCTTTGCTTGCGGCTGCATCAATAACTGACGTAACAGTCCTGTATTCTGCCTGTGCCTGAGCGGCATCACCGGCATCAATGCTGGCAAGCATCTTTTTAATCGTAGTACGCATAGCGGAGCGCTGGCTCACGTTACGTTGACGATTATTTTCTGCCTGGCGGGCACGTTTCTTTGCTTGTGCTGAGTTGGCCAAGGGTCGAACTCCTATAATTGATTCTGTAAAGACGGCGTACTATGCGTTTTTTTGGTCTGTTTGTCAATTGTTTTTAGGGGACAGACCCCAATTAAAGGGGTGGTGCTTATAAAGCACCGCCCTTTTAATTGGGGTCTGTCCCCAGTCTTGTTACACTGAGAACTATGAGTCGTCATCTGCTTAAATCAACCTTTGTTATTGGCTCAATCACTCTGCTTTCCAGAGTGCTGGGCTTTGTACGCGATATGGTGCTGGCGCGGATGTTTGGTGCGGGTATGGGTATGGATGCCTTTCTGGTGGCCTTCAAGATCCCCAATTTTATGCGTCGTTTGTTTGCTGAGGGGGCATTTTCTCAAGCCTTTGTGCCGATCCTGAATGAGTACAAGACTCATTGTGAGCATGATGAGGTACAGCATCTGGTTGGCAGAGTAACGGGTACGTTAGCGGTGGTTGTTGGCATTATTACCCTGTTGGGCGTTGTGTTTACGCCTGGCTTGGTGACCTTGTTTGCACCGGGTTTTATCGATCAATCGGCCAAATTTGATTTAACAGTGGATCTGTTGCGAATTACCTTCCCTTATATCTTTTTTATCTCACTGGTGTCTTTTGCCAGCGGTATCTTGAATAGCTATGGTCGTTTTGCTATGCCGGCCTTTGCACCGGTGTTGCTCAATTTATCGTTAATCAGTGGTGCGCTGTTTTTCGCGCCTTATTTTGCCGAACCCATTACCGCTCTGGCTTGGGCGGTGGCCTTTGCCGGGGTGATACAGTTGTTATTGCTCATTGCACCCGTTAAACGGCTGGGTCTATTGGCATGGCCGCGTTGGGGTTGGCGTGATAGTGGGGTGCAGAAGATCCTGAGGCTGATGGGGCCTGCTGTATTGGGTTCCTCGGTGGCACAGATTAATCTATTGCTAGATACCTTGATCGCATCTTTCCTGATTACCGGCAGTGTCAGTTGGCTTTATTATGCTGATCGTATGGTGGAGTTTCCGTTGGGGGTATTCGGGATTGCTTTATCAACGGTGATCCTGCCGAGTCTGTCGAGTAGTTATGTGGCTGATTCCATGCAACGTTTTGGCCGCACCCTGGATTGGGCATTACGTAGTGTGATATGGGTGACGATCCCGGCCTGTCTGGGTCTGGCGTTATTGGCTGAACCTATTCTTGTAACCCTGTTTCAGTATGGCGAGTTTTCTGTGCATGACACGCAGATGGCAAGTCTGAGTTTGCTTGCTTATGCCTTTGGTTTGCCTGCTTTTGTCCTGATCAAGGTGTTGGCCCCCGCCTATTATGCCCGCCAGGATACGCGTACCCCGGTCAGAATTGCCATTCGTTCGATGATTACCAATATGTTTTTGAATATATTATTCGTGTTACCGATGCTTTATCTGGATATTGAAGGTGCTCATGCGGGTCTGGCTCTGGCGACCTCGATATCGGCCTATATGAATGCCTTTCTGTTGTATCGTGGTTTGCGAGAACAGGGCGTTTATCAACCTTATCCAGGTTGGTTGAAGGTCTGGTGGCAGGCCTTGGGGGGGAGTCTGGTTTTGTCGCTGGTTATTATACTGGGTCGACAACAGGTGGGTAACTGGTATGTGCTGGGTGGCCAGGAACGGGTGACTCAATTGGTGCTGTGGATAGTGCTTGGTATGGCGAGTTATTTTATCGTGTTACGTCTGACAGGATTGCGTCTCCGTTCCTTGTTACAATTAGGCGATGAGAACGATATAAAGAAATAATTGTACTGGATATGATGTAGAATTAGTACGGTCTGAACAAGCCTGATTTTGAGTAATAATGCAATTAATACGTGGTTTACATAATCTAAGACCTGAACACCGGGGTTGCGCGGCAACCATTGGTAATTTTGATGGTGTTCATCTAGGTCATCAGGCAGTATTGGGGCAGATTTCGGAACGTGCCGAGATGTTGGGTTTACCAACGGTAGTGATTACCTTTGAGCCACAACCGAATGAATTTTTTAGGCCGCAATCGGCACCTCCACGGTTAACCCGTTTTCGTGAAAAACTGGTGGCACTACGGCGTTATTCGGTTGATCGGGTCTGTTGTCTGAATTTTGATCAAACCTTCGCTAACCTGACGGCAGAACAGTTTGTTAAACAGGTGTTGGTGGATGGTTTGGATGTGCGTTATCTAGTGGTCGGTGATGACTTCCATTTTGGTAAAGGACGCGAGGGTGATTTTGCCTTTTTACAGGAAGCGGGAGAATGTTACGGGTTTTCTGTGGTGAACATGCATACCTTCGCGATTGATGGGGAACGTGTGAGTAGCACCCGTATTCGTCAAGCCCTGGCTGAAGGAGATATGAAGACGGCGGAAAAGATGTTGGGTCGTCCGTATCGGATGTGTGGACGTGTTGCACATGGTAATAAACGGGGTCGTATGATTGGTTTTCCTACCGCTAATATTTTTTTGCATCGCAAGGTATCACCGGTACAAGGTGTGTTTGCCGTTGAGATGTTTGGGCTGGAACGGGAACCCATACAGGGGGTTGCCAATATTGGTACACGACCAACGGTTGATGGTAGTAAGGCGCTGCTTGAGATCCACCTGTTTGATTTTAATGCGGATATTTATGGACGTTATATCCAGGTGGACTTTTCGTACAAGCTGCGGGATGAAGTGCGCTTCGACTCTTTCGAGGATCTGCGTCAGCAGATTGATATTGATGCAGAACAGGCAAGACAATTTTTTGCCGAATTTTCAGCGTAACGATGATATTTTATTATGATGGTGGTATAGCTCTGTGGCGAATTACAAAGATACATTAAATCTTCCAAAAACGGCTTTTGCCATGAAGGCTAATCTGGCAAATCGTGAACCCTTGATTCTTAAACGTTGGGATGAGATTAATCTTTACCAGCGCCTGATCGAGCAGGGTAAGGATCGGCCTGATTTTATCCTGCATGATGGCCCGCCCTACGCCAATGGTAATATCCATATTGGTCATGCGGTCAACAAGGTGCTCAAGGATATTATTATCAAGAGTAAAACCCTGTCCGGTTTTAATACGCCTTACGTGCCGGGTTGGGATTGTCATGGCCTGCCGATTGAACTCAATGTTGAGAAGAAGGTGGGTAAGGCCGGGCACAAGGTGGATGCGGCTACCTTTCGTCGCGCCTGCCGGGAATATGCAAAAAAACAGGTGGATGGGCAAAAGAAAGATTTTATTCGTTTAGGTATCGTTGCCGATTGGGATAACCCTTACCTGACCATGGACTTCCAGTTCGAGGCCGATATTATTCGTTCGCTGGGTCAGATTGCGGAGAATGGACACCTGCACAAGGGTTCTAAACCCGTGCATTGGTGTATTGATTGTGGTTCAGCTCTGGCTGAGGCCGAGGTTGAATATGAGGACAAGACCTCACCAGCGATTGATGTGCGTTTTCGGGTGCTGGATGATGAGGCACTGATGGCGCGTTGTCATCATGCTGAGGGGGGTGAAGGCAAGGGGCCATTGTCAGTGGTGATCTGGACCACAACGCCCTGGACCTTACCAGCCAACCAGGCGGTTGCAGTGAACCCTGAACTGGAATATGTAGTGGTTGATTGCGGACATGAACGGCTGTTAATGGCTGAAGGTCTGATGAAGGATACGATGGTGCGTTACGAGATAGAGACCTATCGTGTGCTAGCCTATTGCAAGGGCTCTGATCTGGAAGGACTGAAACTCGCGCACCCATTTTATCAGCGTGAGGTGCCGGTGATTCTGGGCGATCATGTTAGCCTTGAAGCAGGAACAGGCGCGGTGCATACGGCACCGGGACATGGTCAGGATGATTATGCCGTGGGGCTGCGTTATAGGTTAGCCGTGGATAACCCTGTGGGTTCTAATGGTTGCTTCCTGCCGGACACAGAAATATTTGCCGGAGAACATGTATTTAAGGCGAATGATCATGTGATTGAGGTGCTTAAGGCCAAAGGTGCGCTGTTGCGTGAAGAGGCCGTATTACATAGCTATCCGCATTGCTGGCGACACAAGACACCGATTATCTTTCGCGCTACACCGCAGTGGTTTATCAGCATGGAACGAAATGGTCTGCGTGATGCGGCTATGAAAGAGATTGGTAAGGTACAGTGGATGCCGGACTGGGGTCAGGCAAGGATTGAATCAATGGTGGAGAATCGCCCCGACTGGTGTGTCTCCAGACAACGTACCTGGGGTGTGCCCATTGCCTTGTTTATCCATAAAACCACGGGTGAGCTGCATCCCGATACCCATAAGCTGATTGAACAGGTTGCACGGTTGGTGGAAGAAAAGGGAGTTGATGGCTGGTTTGAGCTGGAGGCAGAAGATCTGCTCGGTACGGATGCCGGAGACTATGACAAATTAACCGATACCCTTGATGTCTGGTTTGACTCGGGTTCCTCGCATCACTGTGTGCTGGATCGTCGGCAACAGCTACATGCCCCGGCAGACTTGTACCTGGAAGGTTCCGATCAGCATCGAGGATGGTTTCAGTCGTCACTATTAAGTGCGGTAGCAATGCAGGGCAAGGCACCTTATAAGGCTGTGTTGACGCATGGTTTTGTAGTTGATGCCAAGGGACAGAAGATGTCCAAGTCCAAGGGTAATGTCGTTGCACCACAGAAGATTATTTCAAACCTGGGTGCTGATATCTTGCGTCTATGGGTGGCAGCCACCGATTATCGTGGTGAGATGCATGTCTCGGATGAGATCCTCAAACGTACCGCAGACTCTTATCGACGTATTCGTAATACGGCACGTTTTCTATTGGCTAATCTCAATGGTTTTGATCCGCTAGAACATATTTTGCCCGTCGATCAGATGTTGGCACTGGATCGTTGGGCTGTAGAAAAGACGCGTTTGTTACAACAGGATTTGTGTCAGACCTATGAACAATATGAATTTCACCAAATCTATCAGAAGATCCATCATTTTTGTGCAACGGACATGGGTGGTTTTTATCTCGATATTATCAAGGATCGACAGTACACCACACAGGCTGATAGTGTTGCCAGACGTTCAGCACAGACCGCAATGTATTACATCATTGAAGCGCTGGTACGCTGGGTTGCTCCTATTCTGAGTTTTACTGCAGAAGAAATCTGGCAGCAGATACCGGGTGAACATGGCGACTCGGTATTTCTTGATCAATGGTACGCATTGCCAGAGATCCCGGAGATGAAGACCAGTGATGGCCGTGTGCTTGATATGGCAATATGGGGTCAGGTGATTACTGTGCGTACGGCAGTGGGCAAGGAACTCGAACGAGTGCGTGTAGCCGGTGATATTGGTTCTTCGCTGGGTGCGGAGGTTAGCTTGTATTGTGAGCAAGGTTTGCTGGATGTTTTGTCTCGACTGGAGGATGAATTACGCTTTGTGTTGATTACCTCGTCGGCGCGTCTGTATTCTGCGGAGGAACGACCGGATCAGATTGTTGAACTTGATTGTGATGGGCAACCACTATGGGTCAGGGTTGAGGCATCGGAACATAACAAGTGTACGCGTTGTTGGCATCATTGTGAGGATGTGGGGTTGAGTGAGCAACATCCTGAGTTGTGTGGGCGTTGTATTGAGAATGTTGATGGGCATGGTGAGCAGCGGCAATATGCTTGAAGTTCGAGGCAGGGATTGCTCCTCTCTAACAGAGACACGCCGTGAATACGTCCGTGTAGGCTCGCATCCCTGCGGCTGACGGTCTCTGTTAGAGAGGAGCAATCCCTGCCTCTTGAGTAGTTGATAGGGTGTGTAATGGTTAAATCTAGTTCGATGTTGTCGTGGTTGTGGTTATCCTTGCTGGTGCTGGTGTTGGATCAGTTGACGAAGTATCTGGCGGATACGGGTCTGGATTATGCTCAACCGGTTGCACTTATTCCGCAGTTGAATCTCTTGTTACTTTATAACCCTGGGGCTGCCTTTAGTTTTTTGAGTGATGCCTCGGGTTGGCAACGCTGGTTCTTTGTTGTTATCGGGGTGGTGATTAGTACAGTATTATTATTCTGGATGCGGGGTTTGTCGCGTGCGGATAGACGTGTGGCAATCGCTCTTGCTTTGGTTCTGGGTGGTGCCATTGGTAATATTGTAGATCGTCTATTGCACGGTTACGTTATCGATTTTATTGATGTCTATTATAATGGCTGGCACTGGCCGGCATTTAATATTGCCGATTCAGCGATTACGGTAGGGGTGGTATTGCTACTGGTGGATAGTATTAAAACTCAGGATAGTAGTGATGGAAAATAAGCCTGTGAAGGTGATTGAACCGGGTGATCGTGTGCGGCTTCATCTCTCTATTACGCTGGAGGATGGTACTGTGGTGGAGGATACCTTTGCCGATGATCCGATTGATCTGGTGATGGGTGATGGCAGCTTGATAGCGGGTCTGGAATACGCGCTTTATGGTCTGCGTGCTGGTAGTCGTGAGAAAATTCTGATTACCGCTAAAGATGCCTATGGTGTGCGTGAGGAGGGGGCTATTTACCCTGTTTTACGCAATGATTTTCCTGATGATATGGAGATTAAGCCGGGTTCTGTGGTGTCTTTTTCACTTGAAGGTCAGGGTGAAGTACCGGCACTGGTGATTGCAGTGGAAGATGAACAGGTGCAGGTTGATTTTAATCATCCGCTGGCAGGGCATGACATCTTGTTGAAAACCGAGATTTTGTTAGTTGAGGCGTTATCCTCAGAGGATCATGGTGAATGAATATTATGCTTGCCAGTCCGCGTGGTTTTTGTGCGGGTGTTGATCGGGCAATAGGCATTGTGGAACGTACTCTGGCGTTATTTTCACCCCCTGTTTATGTGCGGCATGAGGTGGTGCATAACCGTTTTGTAGTGGAATGTTTACGTGAGCATGGCGCGGTCTTTATTGAATCATTGGATGAGGTGCCGGCAGGTTCAAATCTGATTTTTAGTGCACATGGTGTACCGGAGTCGGTTAAACGGGAGGCGCAGCAACGTCAATTAAAGGTGTTTGATGCAACCTGTCCTCTAGTGACTAAGGTGCATCTGGAGGTTCATCGTTATGCTCGTGCCGGACAGGAATGTGTGCTGATTGGTCATGCTGGTCACCCCGAGGTAGAAGGTACTATGGGACAGTATGATACTAGCCAGGGGGGACGGATTTACCTGGTAGAGAATGTTGCTGATGTCGAGCAGCTTAAACTTAATAACCCTGATTCCTGTGCCTTTGTCACGCAGACAACTTTGTCGATGGATGATGCGAGTGCAATTATTGCTGCCTTAAGGCAATATTTCCCTGCTATTCAGGGCCCTAAAAAATCGGATATTTGTTATGCCACTCAAAATCGTCAGGATGCGGTAAAGATACTGGCTGATCATTGTGACATTATCCTGGTGGTGGGTTCACCGAATAGCTCAAACTCCAATCGTCTACGTGAACTGGCTGAGAAGAAAGGGGTTAATGCTTATTTGATTGATGGAGCAGATGATATCAATAAAACCTGGTTTACCTCAGATAGCTGTATCGGGATCACGGCAGGTGCCTCTGCACCTGAGCAACTGGTGCAACAAGTGGTTGATGATCTGGTTGAGCAGGGTGGTACCGTAATACCTCAGCCTGATGCCTATACCGAGGACGTTACTTTCTTGCTACCTAAAGATTTACGGTAGGGTGCGTACTACGCACCAATATTTCTTTCAAATTACCAGCATTCGCTGGGACTGGATCCAGTAGCCGTTCTTAAATTAGTTTGATCAATGGATAGGGAGGTACATTTTGTATCATTGGTTTGATTTCCAATAGCTGTGGCCTTGAGAATGAAAGTGCTGGCTGTGAGCGTACCACCAATGGAATAATACCCTTCACCGGATGTAGCACTAAAGGTGCAGTTGGCATTGTTATAGGCATTGAACTCTGAATAACAGCGTTCCAGACTTTGCGCAGCGACCATTAGTGCTGATTGTCCATCGGTACGTCGGGTTTTAACCACTTGTTCATGGTAAGAAGGATAAACCAGAACAACAAGAATACCGATAATAACCATCGCTATCAGTAACTCGATTAATGTAAAACCCTTTGTTTTTTGCATGGTCTGATTCCCCTATGGAGTTGTCCTGTTGTGATATATTACTCACTGCTAATGCCGTAATTATCAGGCAATATCCATATTTCAGTGATGATATTTTCTTTGGCTATGAGGCTAACACCTATTTGTATATAAGGTTTAAGCATGGATAAGGGAATGCTATCACCCTTCAGTGTATGAATGGGTATAATGCTAGCTATTTGGTAGGAGGCATCATTCAGGCTAATCGTGCGATCCTGATCATGGATACTATCAATATAGCCGATACGCTGGAAGCTTTCAGGATAGCTGTCCGGTAGAGTGGTTATTGTATTATTATTGCTGGTTGATTTATCCTCTGATTCAGGTTGGATTTCGGATTTTTCTTTCGGACTTGCCTTATTTTCTATTTTGTTAAAACCCGCTGTAAAGGCACCACCATAGTCCGGTTTTTTTTGTGCAGCCTGCAACAAGGTTGATGTTGCCAGTAATGCGGATAACAAAATATATGTAATCGTTTTCATGATTGTTTCTACCTTTATTTAGAGAGTTCTTCCCAGGAAAGACGACCCGTGTTGACACCACCCAGTGTTTCTACTGTTTTGGCGACAATTTCATCACCGGTACCGGTATCGGTGCCCGGGGTATATTGTTTATCGCCGAGGAAGGATGATTGCGCGGGTAGGCCTTCATTAAATTTTTGTCCGGACAGGGCATTACCATTGAGCAGATCGGATGCATCGACAATATTATCACCGGTGTAATCAAAGACAGCATCATCAGGTTGGCCACAGTTCTCGATCTTGATTGACATCTGCCAGCCATAACCACCACTGGTACAAATCGCAGTTGAAGGCACCATCGAGTTAAAATAGACGTAGTCACCACGGATGACAGGATCGGTGACGACACGCTCTCCTGAATCGGGTAGATCAAAATAACAGCCATAGCGTTTTGAACCACCATTGGCATCGTAAGGTACGCTGTTACTGGATAGTACACGGGCATCTGATGGGCTGCCAGCAGCGAAGGTCTGGGCTATCAGATCACTGCGGGTCAGATTGGCCTTGCCGCCATCCCAGACCCCGTAGAAGGACTGTCCAGTGGTGGTGCTGCTGTCGCTACTGACCAGATATTGGCCGGTACCAAAATAGACCAGAACATTGGGGGTATTGCTAGCGGTTGTTACCTCTGTTGGATGAGGAGCTACCTCGGGGGTACTGGTAATCGGCTGTCCGGTGGGTGTGGTAAACATGGGCTTGGGTGTCGATCCAGTCTTGAATACCGAGGCCCAGTTGGATGGTGTCGCATTACTTAGATCGAAGGCCCATAGATTACCCCTGAGATCGCCTGCATAGACACGATCTGCGGTGCCATTGCCATCGGTATCAATCACGGCAGGGCCAGCAATACCGTTACGGTCACTGGAGGTTCCAACCTTGGTGTCGATCTTTATGTAGTCGGTGCCGTATGTCCAGACACCATCAAGGCCACCTTCAAGGAACAGCACGAATAATTGCGCGCTACCAGCACCGGTATCATTGTAGCCGTTGCCAAAGATGGCAGCCCATTTACCATTGTTCATCAAGGCGACAACAGGCTTACTGTAGGTGTAGCCCAGATCAGCCTCATAAAATTCCCACATGACAATCTTTGATGCGTTAGCCTCGGTAAATGTTGATGGATCGGTAACATCCAGGGCAAACATGCCACGACCACCACTACGTTCGCTACCTAACAATATGGAGGACCACTTGGCACTCCCGGTTAAGGCGGTTTTAATGAAGGCATCACTGATAACCGGGGAGTTGTCGACATAATAACGATGACTATAGGCGGGATCTGTCAGGTAATGCATCCCATCATTGGTGCTGCTGGAGAACATGTTGCTGGGGATATAAGCGAGTACCTCTTGACCTGTATCAGATCGGAAACCGTGTAACATCCCATCATTGGCACCCACATAGATGACACCAGCACGGGTGGCGTAGGTGGTTTTGAAGTCAGAATATTGCCCGCCCGAACTGCTGGGGAAGGGTGAATCGTCGGGCCAGTTAACCTCCGGTTCACCGACAAAGACCGGGGCAGAATGAATGATGTCACCAAGACGACTGCTACGCATCCTGAAACCAAGACCACTGCCTTCATTGCTACGATCACCGCGTATAAAGTCAAGGCGTGCTTCGCCAATGACATTACTGTCGGTGCCTCCCGCTGGATTGGTCTTGAGGTCACCTTGTTGTGTGCTTGCCAGGTCGGCCCACTGAAAGGGGATGCCGGTACTACCATCATGGGTCAGGATGACGCGGGGTGATACTGCCAGGTTACGGTTGTTTAATTCAGTGGCTGTATCCCAGCTTGCGATGCTATTGATATCACCGGTGTTACCATCAAGGGCATAGGCGAGTAACTGACCACTCCAGCGATTAGAATTGAACAGTGCCAGGTAGACCATACTGTTGGCTTCCAGTGAACCGGTGTTAAAGGTTACAGCTGCCGCACTACCGGTACGGTCAGCGATGTCTTCAACCATTTCAGATAGGGCTGAACTTAGTGTGCTGGGGTCCTCGGCATCAAGGAAAAGCCCACGGCTGTTATAGGCGGCATGGCGCAGATCATCAATTTTTTGTAGATTACCTGCCCAGGGGCTGGGCCAGGTGAAAGGGGATGTGGTATTGGTGGGCATGGCTGAAATAGTCCCTGTGGTACCGAAGGCAATACTGTAATTAACGACGTGCTGGTGATCCGCTTCATCAACCCCGGCTTTGATGGGCACCATATCATTCAGACTGGTCTGGATATCTCTCTCATAAAAATTCATGGCAATATCAGCCAGAGTATCAGAGTAAGGGTCACCAAAGGGACCCGAGGTGCCGCTATCCCATTGGGTGTTATTATCACCATCCTGGTTGCCCAGGTGGAAATGACCATTATAAAAACCATCGGTCATCAGTATGCTGAAGTTTTGTTGGCACTCACCGCCATCGGCCTGTGAAAGAGCAGGGCAGGAGGTGAACAGGGAATTGGATTTACATTCCAGATAGCGACCAGCATTGTACAGTGTACTGCGCAAGGGTGTTCCAGACCATGAGTTAATGGAGTAGAGTCTATCCAGTAGGGCGCGCTTGGCTCCGCTAGCAGGATCAGCATTCATGGGTTGGATGGCAACACGTCCCGCATTGTTATTAATCGTGGTCAGGCCAATACGGACATTCTCGGCAGAGGCAATGACCAGACCAAAGGATGATTTGGTGAGAAATTCACGGCTACGATAATAACTGAACCAGTTAGCAAAATTCTGTTGAGTCGTTGCCGATTCGTTCTTGATCTGATGTTCGGTTTCTTCACCGTTATCAAATAGCCCATCGCTATCAGCATCGACCCAGGTGTAGTAACGAAAGCCGTCAAAGGTACCATCACTATCTCGATCCGAGGTGCCACGACTGGTGCCACCCAGCCAGTTTGAATTATTAACTGTCAGGTTAATGGTTTCACCAGGGTTATAGGGGTTATCCGGGGCATTAGTGATATTAATATCGGTAAATGGATTACCAGAGATATCAACGCCAGACCAGGGCACGTAGGTCTTGTTAGGGTCAAAATACAGGGGGTTAAAAACACTGTTGCGGAAACGCCATGCCTCATCATCAGCTGTATTACAATCAGAGCTATTATCACCGTAGGTGTTACTACCAAACTCAACACCATAGGTATATCCTGTGAAGGTACCGCTGTTAATACTACAATTTGCTGTACCACTATCATTACTGTCGCGGTTTTTTATGTTGCCAGAACTGGTTGGGTTACTACCATCGGGCTGTGATCCTGTGAACAGAGCATTGAAGTTGTAATCCTTTGATACAATCTCCCAGTCCATACTGCCAGAATCATCCAGTACCATCATAATATTGGCTTCTGAACTGGTGCGTAAAAATAATGGGCTTTCGCTCAAGGTGCCCGGTGATGCTATTGCCTGATTAAAGGCAAGTAAGGATAGGCCTGTTGTAAGTAGTAATATTTTATAAGATAGATTCATAATTAACTCCTGACAAGCACACTAAAAACGTTTTCCATAATGGGTTTGTAATAATACCTGGGTCGTATCACGCCCCCCGGTACCTCTTGAGGTGATACGGAAGGTGGTTACATTACCGCCAACGGGTTTATCACTGTAACCACCGATATTAATTGAGCCACCGGCACCACTGATATCACCGACATGTTTAACGACATAACGCGGTTGTGATTTTACCGCAGGCATAGTTCCGGAGTAGGTTCTAGCAGAGACCCAGGTGTTTGAAATGAAGTAGTCCGGGTCGGATGTGGCTAAGGCATAGAGCCCCTCGGTGTCATTAAATTGACTGGTGTTAACGATGTTATTAACAAAGGTCTCGCCGTCACGCATGGCAACCTCGGAAGATTGAAGAGCCAGGTTACGATCACGCATATTACCGGACATTTTTTCTTCCAGGATGGTGCCTTGCATACTGGATAGACCGAGCAGGGTCATCACCAGCAGAATCATCAAACTTACAACCAATACCGCGCCTTGCTGTTTTTTATTACCGGGTGCTTGAGTGGGTGTTGTATTCATGGTTATTCTCTATACGCGGTTACGAATGGTGATGGTTGTGGTGAATATCTTGCGCAGACGTTGATCAGGTGCGCTAAAGGTATTACCCATATAGCTATAGGTGCGCCCTGCATCCGTGATCTTGTCATCCGGGTTACGCACCATGAGTGAGATGCGTACACTGACAACATTATTCATATCAACAACACTGCCAGCGGATACATAATAATTGGCAGAACCATCGCCATCGGTATCTTCGCCATAGATGATCTGCATATTTTCAATGCCATCCACTAATTCTTCATTGACACCATTAGTGCTACGGAACAGAGCGGGTTCACCACTGTTACCTGCTGCGATCTGGTAGGAGTACTGGCGGGCGATATAGATCTGGGCATCGCCTTGATAGACGGTAGAGAGGTTTTTAGTGGCGTTGCCAATGCTGCCAGTTCCGGTATTGTGTACCACGGTACCACTGGTGTTGGGGTTGGCATTGGTGATCTGGAAGATGTCACCCATCTTACAATCGCTAATGGCAACGACATCATTTTGCTGTAGTCCATTATTTGCGTTGACCTTGATATTGGCTGCGTTGGTATTCATGTAGGGTGTCTCGACCATGATTCCACTACCAATGGCACCACGTATGATCAGTGTATCGGAACCATTAAGTCCGGTGTTATCAGTGCCATCCACACCACCTCCCATAAAGTCGATATAGCCCGCACTGACAGGATTAAGCAGATTATTAAAGTTTGACATATCCCGGTTGCAACCCCAGAAGTCGGCCATGCGTGCATTTCTGGCCAGAAAATCCATAGCAAAGCGACCATTCTCCTGTATCCTGGATATGGCCTCCTGTACCCGGTAGGTCTGTTTTGTACCAACAAAGATCTGGAGGATGCCTGCCAGCAGGATCAGGCTGATGGTGATGGATATCATGACCTCGACCAGGGTCAATCCGTGTTGGTTTTTTATTGCGGGTATTCTATTCATGGTTGAAAACTCATCACAAAACGTTTGAGGTTGCCACTGCGATCATCATCCCACCAGATCTTGATGACATAGATACTGCCGCCACCACTACAGGCGGGAGCAGCGACACCAGTACCATCATCGGGGCTACTATCCAGACAAACTATACCCACTCCCTTGGGTAATAAAGAGGCAACCTCCTGACGCCATTGCCAGGCATCATTCTGTGCCATCTGGTCAGAGCTGCAGCCGGCTACAGTGGAACAGGATGCCACACTGGCAGCGGCAGGTGTATTGTAGGAGCCGCCATTGACTGCAGACATATTGGCACGCATACGATCTGCTATATCATAACTAAGCAGCGTAGCCTGAGTGCGCAGGTAAGCACTATGATTATTTCTAAGTGCCGTGGCCTGCAGGCCAGCGATGCCTAATAGTCCAATCGACAGGATAACAACGGTAACCAGAACCTCGGTCATGCTGAATCCATTTTGTTTGTGTAGGTTATTCTTCATAATTTATGGGCAGGTATGAGTCTTGGTGTAAGGGCGACCCTGTGGGTTAACAGTGATGGTACGGATTTGATCACCACTACAGTATGGACGTGTCAGGATGAATGAAAGGGTGCTGGCGGTTGCCTGGTATCCAGTGCCAAGGTATTGAATATTACTGGCTGACCCCGATAATGTACTGTCACCACTGAGACTGGACCAGACCTGAATAATCGTATCGGTGCTATCTTTAGTGCCTGCAGTGCTACCATCGGCAAAGACCATCCAACCCGTTGACCAGTCATTACTGGCACTACAACTTAGACCATCATCACTACTACAGATAGTCGTGCGACTGCCACTGCGGATTGCCTCACTGCGGGTGATTTGTAGTGCCGATACCAGGTTGTTGGCCTGTGAGGTAATACGATTGTTTTGTTCAAAGCTTTGCATGGCGGGTACTCCGAGTCCTAACAGGATACCGGCGATCACTAGAGTGATCATAAGTTCAACGAGTGTAAATCCATAGTTTTTGTGCATGTGTGAGTTATAGGGCAGCCTGTGTATGTATGCTAGTAAAAACCGATGATCGGTGTGTTTTTTCAGACTAGCGGTTATTAAATCGCTAGACTGCCATTCCCGCGCAGGCGGGAATCCATTGCATTTCGGTGTTAATATAATATGGTAGGGTGCGTACCACGCACCAAAAGCTCTTCGAAATGATAGTGAAAGAAGGTATGTAATGACGTGTATTGTGGTGGGTGCTGGTCTGATCGGGTTATTGACAGCACATGAATTGGCGCTTGCCGGTATGGATGTTTTAGTGCTTGAGCGTAATGAGCCTGGTCAGGAGTCTTCATGGGCAGGTGGTGGTATTTTATCGCCTCTGCACCCGTGGCGCTATCCGCAGGCTGTCTCTGAACTGGCTCGCTGGAGTCAGTTGCATTACCCCGTATTTGCCGATTATCTAAGGGATAAAAGCGGGATTGATCCGCAATGGGTAAAGAGTGGGCTACTGATTCAGGGGGGTGATCCTGAACAGGCAAAAAACTGGGCACAGCAATTTGATGTGCGGATGAAAATCCTGGATGACGCAGGGATACGTCAATGTGAGCCCGCCCTGGCGGAGGTGCGTGCGCCAGGTATCTGGTTACCGGAGATTGCACAGTTGCGTAATCCACGTTTACTGAAATCCTTGCGTAAAACCTTGCAGATTATGGGGGTGGAGATCCGTTGTCAGAGTGAGGTTAATGGTCTTGATATACAGGGTGATCGAATTCTTGGGGTCAGGGTTGACGGTCAGCGCCTTGCTGCGCAGCAGGTGGTGATTGCCAGTGGCGCCTGGAGTGGGCAGGTGTTAAATGGTACGGGCTTGAGTCTTGATGTCTATCCGATCAAAGGACAGATGTTGTTGTTTAAGGCTGAACCGAGTGTATTGCAGCGTATCGTCCTGCATCATGATCGTTATGTGATCCCCCGTTGTGATGGTCGTGTGTTGATCGGTAGTACGATGGAAGATTCTGGTTTTGATAAGGGTACTAGTGAGTCTGCGCGTAAGGAATTATATGCGGTTGCTACGGCAATGATTCCTGCACTGGCTAATTATCCAGTCGAACGACATTGGGCCGGTTTACGCCCGGCATCACCCGATGGCACGCCTTTTGTCGGACCACATCCTGGTATCGATGGCCTGTATATTAATGCCGGCCATTTCAGGAATGGTGTGGTGATGGGTTATGCCTCGGCGCACTTGCTGGTTGATCAGCTGTTGGGTCGGGAACCCATTCTGGATGTGACACCTTATTTACCAGTATAAAATGTAAAATGGGGTCAAGACTTGATCCCGTATGCCTGTTATAATCCCCACCCATGCCGGAATAGCTCAGTCGGTAGAGCAGTTCATTCGTAATGAAAAGGTCGGGGGTTCAATTCCTCTTTCCGGCACCATTCTTATATCATCCCCTGAAAATAATTTGTTTTCAGGGGCTTCTTGATCGGTTACCCCATGTCTGATACTAAAGCATTGTTTTCCTATCGTTCCTTCTGGGCTAAACGCTTTGGTGTTGCTTCAGTATTGCCGACCACCCGTGCTGATATGGATGCACTGGGCTGGGATTCCTGTGACATTATTCTGGTAACGGGTGATGCCTATGTCGATCATCCCAGTTTTGGTATGGCGGTGATTGGTCGGGTGCTGGAAGCGCAGGGTTTCCGTGTGGGCATCATTGCTCAACCGGATTGGCAATCGGTGGATGATTTTCAGGCTCTAGGGGTTCCTAATTTGTTCTTTGGCGTGACAGCGGGCAACATGGATTCCATGATTAATCGCTACACGGCAGATCGCAAGGTGCGTTCGGATGATGCCTACACTCCAGGTGGAAAGGCGGGTAAACGTCCTGATCGTTCGGTACTGGTTTATGCTCAGCGTTGTCGTGAGGCGTGTAAGGGTGTGCCTGTTATTATCGGAGGGATTGAGGCCAGTCTTAGACGTATTGCACATTATGATTACTGGTCAGATAAGGTTAGACGTTCGATCTTGATTGATGCCAAAGCGGATTTACTGGTGTTCGGCAATGGGGAACGACAGGTGGTGGAGATTGCCCATCGTCTTGCCGCAGGGGAGTTGGTGTCCGATTTAACTGACATCAGGGGTACGGCCTATACCTGTAATGAGGTTCCGACCGGGTGGACAGAGTTGGATTCAAGCGAGGTTGATGAACCCGGTAGGGTTGATTCACATACAGATCCTTATGCGGAGCCAGTATCGAGTCATACCGCGCCAGCGGATAATCAATCAGATCAAACTATTGTTCGTTTTCAAAAACGCCCGCGTCTGGATCGTCAACGTTGTGTCTTGCGTATTCCCTCATTTGAGACGGTATGTCACGATCGTGTGTTGTATGCTCATGCCTCCAGGGTCTTGCACTTGGAAACAAACCCGGGCAATGCGCGTGCCCTGATTCAGGCGCATGGGAATCGTTATGTATGGCTTAATCCACCGGTTGTTCCATTAAGCACCGAGGAGTTGGATCAGGTCTTCGAGTTGCCTTATACACGCCAGCCTCATCCTGCCTATGGCGGTGTAAATATCCCTGCTTATGAGATGATTCGTTTCTCGATCAATATTATGCGGGGTTGTTTTGGAGGTTGTACCTTTTGCTCGATTACCGAACACGAGGGCAGGATTATCCAGAATCGTTCAGAGGCATCCATTATTCGTGAGATTGAACAGATTCGTGATACGGTGCCTGGTTTTACCGGGGTTATCTCGGATCTAGGTGGGCCAACGGCAAATATGTATCGCCTGGCGTGCAAGAGCAAAAAGATTGAATCGGCCTGCCGGCGTTTATCCTGCGTCTACCCTGATATTTGTTCCAATATGGGCACCAACCATGATCCATTAATCAGTCTGTATCGGCGAGTACGTGAATTACCGGGGATAAAACGGGTCTTTATTGCCTCTGGTCTGCGTTATGACCTGGCTGTACGTTCACCGGAATATGTTAAAGAACTGGTCACTCATCATGTGGGTGGCTACCTGAAAATTGCCCCGGAGCATACCGAGGATGCGCCATTAAGTAAGATGATGAAGCCGGGAGTAGATAGTTATTATCGTTTCCGGGAGATGTTTGAACGTTTTTCTAAACAGGCAGGTAAGGAACAATATTTGATTCCCTATTTCATTGCTGCGCACCCGGGTACGAGTGTAGAAGATATGATGAATCTGGCAATCTGGTTAAAGCAGCATGGTTATCGTGCAGATCAGGTGCAGACTTTTCTACCATCACCGATGGCAACCGCATCGGCGATGTATCATACCGGCAAGAATCCCTTGCGCAAGATTCACCGCGAGGGTGGTGAAGTGGAAGTCCCCAAGGGCTTGCGTATTCGTCGTTTGCATAAGGCCTTTTTACGTTATCACGATGCGAATAACTGGCCGATATTACGTGAGGCCTTGCGTGAGATGGGGCGTGAGGATTTAATCGGTAATGGCAAACGGCATTTGATTCCACTCTGGCAACCGGAGGGAACAGGAAGTAATGATGAAAGAAAAACGAACCCCAAGAAATCTTTTCGTACCCAGCATACCGGTTTACATAATAAGTCCGCTAATAATAAGAAGAAGCGACGTAAACCGCTAAAACGTAGCAGGCAGGGGCGTGAGGATTGACCCCTCGGTTTAGTTATAAAATTCTGGTAGAAAAAGCAGTAAGTGGTGCTATAATTTTTAGAGACCTTTGCGCCTCTATGGTGCAAAGGTCTCTTTTAATAAGGTTGGTTTTTATTGTGTGAGGTGGGCTGATGAGTAAGCAATTGCTTAAGGAAGTGCGTAAGGTTTTATCGGGTAAGCATGGGCCATTGGATGATGAAGAGTTGGAATTTCTCGCCAAAAAAATTAGTACGCTCGGTTTTAAACTGGGTTTTGCTCGTGCCTATGCTGCGGGACCACATCTGATGGAACGACTAATTGAAGAGCTTGAAAACAGGGATATGGAATCTGAAAAAATTCATGATGTTTTAAAATAGTTATTATTTCTCCCATACCCTTTCCAAAAACTGGTCGCGACCGGAACGATAACGATAATATTTGTAGCGAATGGGGTTGTGCTGATAATAGTCCTGATGATAATCCTCAGCAGGGTAAAACCGGCTGAAGGCAGTGATCTCGGTTACGATAGGTTTGTCGAAGCGTCCGGATGCGGCAAGTTGATCCCGGCTTTTAATAGCCAAGGCCTTTTGTTCCTCTGAATGATAAAAGATTGCTGAACGGTATTGTTGACCGATATCAACAAATTGTCGTCCCTCACTGGTCGGGTCGATATTCCTCCAGAATACTTCAAGTAATTTAGTATAGTCGATAATGCTCGGGTTATAACGTACCTGTACCACCTCGGCATGATGGGTTTTACCTGCCGATACCTCTTGATACGTTGGATCTTTCTCACTTCCACCAGAATAGCCAGATGTGGTGCTGATAACACCGGGTAGTTTGTCGAACGGGGGTTCCATACACCAGAAGCAGCCTCCAGCAAAGGTTGCCAGTTCTATTGACTTTGTATCTTTGTTTTGTTCCATAGCCTGTGCGCTCGTTAGAATAAGAAGTAATAACAGGGAACTCAATATATAGGATATACGTTTCATTCGAGTCACCCTTTATCAGGTATAAATTTTAGTGCCAGTCCATTGTTGCACCAACGCTTCCCTGTTGGTTTTGGGCCATCACTGAAGATATGTCCCTGATGTCCACTACAACGGGCACAGTGGTATTCGGTGCGGGGATAAATGAGTTTAAAATCCAGTCGGGTTTCAAGATTACAGGGGATAGCCGCAAAGAAACTGGGCCAGCCCGTACCACTGTCATATTTTTGGTTAGAATGGAATAGTTCCAGACCACAGCCTGCACAGGCAAAGACCCCTTTGCGCTTTTCTTCATTCAGGTGACTACTGAATGCGGGTTCGGTATCCTCTTCTCTGAGGATTTGATATTCAGCATCCGATAAGCGTTGCTGCCATTCCTGTTTGGAGTATTCGACTTTATCAATATTGCATACGGTTTTGTCTGTGTTATCCGCCATGATGATCCTGTGGGTCGTTACACCTGTAGCCAGTATGATAAGTTTTATGAAATTACGTCGTTGCATAATTGTATAGGATATACCAATAAAGCGACTTTTATTAACCTGTAATGAGTGTGGTGAAATGCCTGGTTAGGGAATCTGTGGGGGAGGTAGTAATAACAGGGGATCAATCCGGGCATTATTCAGGCTGATACTCCAGTGCAGATGAGGGCCGGTTACCCGACCCGTCATACCAACGGTACCGATGACCTCACCTTCCTGAATCGCCTGCCCCTTTTTTACCAGGCTCTTATTGAGATGGCAGTACATGCTGATGAGTCCCTGTCCATGATCTATCATAACGGTGTTACCGTTAAAGAAGAAATTACCTGTCTCGATGATCCTGCCAGCAAGTGGTGCCTGAATCTCTGTGCCGGTATCCGCTGCAATATCCAACCCGCTATGAGGTTTTCTCGGTTGCTTATTGAAGAATCGGCGTAGACCAAAGTGACTACTGATGGTGCCTTCAACGGGGAGTGAAAATTGTAGTTTATTAAGTGGTATCGATTCATCAAAGTGATTAAATGCCTTACGCATACGTGCGGACTCAGTATGAATGCGTTTGAGGTCTCTCTGTTCCGGGTTGACCTTGCGCTTGTTTTTTATCGTTATATATTGCGCCTCGTATTCCTTGTTCTTGACTATAAATGGAATACTACGTTGTGTGTGATGGGTCTTGACCTCCAGTATCTGTTGACCAAGAGGCGTTTTTAACGGGATACCGATGATGGCGTACCATGCACTATTGTGTTGAACGAGCATGACCGGTTTGTTGTTGAACCGGGTTTGAGGTTTTGTCTGGTTTTCGCTGGAGCCTATTTTTATAACAGCGATACCTCCAGGGACAACCTGTGGCTCGGGTAATTCCAGTGCCATGGTGATGTTATTGAAAAAAAATATGATCAGGCTGAGGACAAGTAAGCGTTGTTTTTTCATTTTTCGCTAATTCCCTCGACCTTGCAGAAGAGTCGGCCTTGTTTGAGTTGCACCTCGACACAATCGTCAATATGAATTTTGCTTGCCTCGCGCAGAATCGCACCGCTCTGGCTGTCTTTGGTGATGGAATAACCGCGTGTCAGGGTGGCAAGGGGGCTGACCATATTTAATGCCATAGCACATTGTTTGAAGCGCGCCTGATGTTGTTCCATGCTGTGTTTAATCGTTTGTTGCAGCCGTTTTTGCATCGCTTGTAGCCGTTGGCCTTGTTGATGTATAAAAGCCAGTGGGTTGTTATGTTGTAAACGGGCCGTCAGTAATGAAAGTTGGTTGTTATTTTGGATTAGTTTATTGTTAATAACATGGGTCAGACGGTGAATCTGATCGTTGAGGGTTTGTTGCTGTATCTTTAACCGTTGTCCGGGATGTTGCTGATGCAAGCGCTGTCCCAGCCAATCCAGTTTTTGTGCAGACTGGTTGATGTGGTGTTGAAAGCTACGGTAGAGCTTATCTGTAATATGCTGTAGTTTATCCAGCCATTCGCGTTGATCGGGGCTCAGAATCTCGGCGGCAGCCGAGGGCGTGGGTGCTCGATGATCAGCAACCAGATCGCTGATGGTAAAGTCGATCTCATGACCCACTGCGCTGACAATGGGTATGGAACATTGATGGATTGCATGTGCTACGACCTCTTCATTAAAGGCCCATAGATCTTCCAGAGAACCGCCACCACGACCAATAATTAACACCGCACAGTCTTGCCGTTGATCGGCTTGTTTAATGGCTGCTGCGATCTCGTCTGCGGCATGATCACCTTGTACGGCAACCGGATAAATGAGTACAGGAATGGATGGGAAACGGCGTTGCAGGATGCTCAGGATATCTCGAATCGCAGCGCCTGTGGGTGAGGTAATAATACCAATCCTGGTGGGTAGCGTGGGCAAGGCTTGTTTGTGAATGTCGTTAAACAGGCCTTGTTGAGAAAGTTTTTGTTTGAGGGCTTCAAAGGCACGGCGCAGGGCACCATCACCGGCTTCTTCTATCTGTTCAACAATAAGCTGATAGTCGCCTCTGGCCTCATACAGAGAAATGCGTGCCTTAACGATGACCTGCCCACCATTTTCGATACGGGTGTTGGCAGCACGGTTACGGTTACGAAACAGGGCGCAACGTATCTGGGCATGGGCATCTTTGAGCGTAAAATAGAGGTGACCAGAGGCTGGACGGGCAAGGTTGGATACCTCGCCTTCTATCCATAGCAATGGTAGCCCTTGTTCCAGTAGATCACGTGCCTGGCGGTTGAGCTGTGATACGGAAAGAATATCTCTTGTATTTATAGCCTTTTGCATTGGGCCTATCCGGGCTCCTTAATCCAGCATTGCCACATATCCCTGAAGGCCTGTTCTATATCGTGGGTAAAACGTTGACCATCACAGAGGGAGGATTGCAGCATGTCTTGACGTAGTTTTTGACGAATAGTCGCTAACGTGTTGGTATCCTGTGCCAGTTCTAGCGCCTTTGCAATATAGTCTTCGGTGTCTTTTGCTATCCATGCAGCAAGCCCTACCTGTTGCATGAAGTCTGCGCTAACTCGACTGGCGTGTTGTTTGCCATACTGACAGATGACAGGAACGCCCATATACAAACTTTCACAAGTGGTGGTGGCACCATTGTAAGGGAAGGTGTCGAGTGCGATATCAATGCGGTTATACAACTTCATATGGTCGACCATGGAGGCCGTCCAGGCAATAAGTTCAATCCGGTCACTACTGATCCCGTGCTCAGAAAAGCGTTGCAGAAATGTCTTGCGTACTTGTTCATCGCTCAGTGCTTTGTTTTTCAGGATCAGCGAGCTATCCGGTATTGCCTGCAACAAGGCCGCCCAGGTGCTGATGACATCATCAGTTACTTTTGCCAAGTTGTTGAAGGAGCCAAAGGTCAGAGGTTTTTGGCTTGCTGGTAAGTCCCCTACCGGTGGGCAATCGGGGTGTGGCTGGTAACATGAAAAGGCCTTGGGTAGACGTATGAGTTCTTCGCTATGGGGGTTGTTATCATCCTCAGGATCAACATAGGCATCGGTAATCCGATAGGCCATACGTTGCATACCCGTGGTATTAGGATAGCCTAGCCAGGTTGCCTGCACGGGAGCCGCTTGCCAGGCGAAGGTCAGCAAGTTATTACCTGCAGTATGACCGGCCAGATCAATCAGTATATCTATCTTGTCCTGTTTTATTCGTTGAGCAATTGTTGCATCATCCTGACCATAAATATTATGCCAATGTTTGGTATGGGCGCGTAATTTGGCGCTAGTTTTATCCTCATGTTTTACATTGGCATAACAGAAACTTTCTACCTGGCTTGGGTTGTGATGTTGTAACAGCGGTTCAAGGAAGAAGGCGACAGAATGTGCACATAGATCGGGTGAGATGTAGGCTATGCGTAAAATTTTATCGGGATCAGCGTGGTGCTTATTATGTTTAAAAGCAGTGATTTTTGCACAGTGTTGTTGATCCCATTGTTGATGCGCTGCGAGACTTTTTTTAGCATCATAGTCACTATGGTAGTTGAGGCAGAATAATCGATTGCTATGGGCGATATGATAATCAGGCTGGATCTCGATAGCTTGCAAATACCAGAACTCGGCCTCTTGCAGGCGACCTTGTGAGACACATAAATTGCCCAGATTATTGGCTGCCTCAGCATGTTTTGGATCAAGTTCCAGGGTCTTTTCATAGCTCTGTTCGGCAGCCGCCAGTCGTCCGCTGTCGGACAAGGTGACAGCGAGATTAAAGTGTCCATCGGCTAGTTCGGGTTTTAGACGTACTGCGACCTCAAGGTTATTGAGGGCCTCTTCTTTTTGCCCCAAGTCTTGTAAGGCATTACCGAGATTGGAATAAGCCTCGGCATAATCGGAGTTCCCCGTGATCGCCTGACGATAACAGTCAAGCGCAGTTTCGTATTGACCCAGATGGCGCAGGGTATTACCCAGGTTGTTGAGAGCTTCATGATACGCCGGTTTGAGTGTGATGGCCTGACGGTAGGATTGAGCCGCAGCATCATATTGCCCCAGGCTAAATAAACTGTTACCGAGACGAAAATGTCCCTCTGTTGCCTGTGGCATCTTGCTTAATAATTGTTGCAGGCTGGTGCATGCCTCACTATGGCGTTCAAGATATTGCTGTGTCACCGCTTGGTTAAACCAGGCCTGGGCTAATTCTGGCTGCATAATAATGGTCTTGCGATATTGTTCCAGCGCCTCTTCATATTGTCCCATTTGTTGCAGGGCGTTACCCATATCATGGTGTGCCATGGCAATCTGAGGGTTTAGTTGCAGGGTCTGCTGGAAGCTCTGGATCGCCTCCTGATATTTTTTCTGGTGTAGTTGGGCAACACCGAGGTTATACCAGGCCATTGGATTGTTGCCTTGTAGTTCAATGGCCTTGAGGCAGTATTGTTCGGCATGAACAAAGTCATTGAGTTGACCACAAATGGCGCTGAGCAGGAACCAGGCCTCAGCATCTGTCGGGTTGGCTTTGCAAAAGGCATCGCATTTTTTCTGAGCCTGGGG
This sequence comes from Gammaproteobacteria bacterium, assembly GCA_013151035.1. Taxonomy (NCBI): domain Bacteria; kingdom Pseudomonadati; phylum Pseudomonadota; class Gammaproteobacteria; species Gammaproteobacteria bacterium. Next base: position 7,848 of record JAADJB010000053.1, on the reverse strand, counting down.
GAATTGCTGACTCTGGATCAATGCCATAATCTGTTGTTTGTTTACCATTGATGTATCCTTGGACATATCGTGTGCCAGAATTATTTTGATGATTGCATCATATTATGCCATGAGTATCGGGTTTTGGGTGGAATAGCCCGCAGAAGCGTGACTTTTATGTCACTCCATGATTTACCCTTGGGCGCACAGGTCTTATAATAGGCAGATTAACCTTTTCTAATATTATTTCACAGGATACAACTCTTATGCGTATTGTCGCTGAAGCCTTTACCTTTGATGACGTTTTGTTACTTCCTGCTCATTCTACCGTGTTACCCAAGGATGTGAGTCTGGTGACTCAATTGACGCGTAATATTACGCTCAATATTCCTCTGATATCGGCAGCGATGGACACTGTTACTGAGGGTCGTTTAGCGATTACCGTGGCGCAGGAGGGGGGGATCGGCATTATTCACAAGAATATGACGATTGAGCAACAGGCGGCTGAGGTGCGTAAGGTCAAGCGTTATGAGAGTGGTATGGTCAAGGATCCTATTACGGTTGCTCCAACGGATACTATCGAACAAGTGAAGGCACTGACACAGGCACATTCTATCTCGGGTGTACCGGTAGTCGATGGCGAGAACCTGGTCGGTATTGTGACTAATCGGGATCTGCGTTTTGAAACCCGGCTGGATAATCCGATTTCCTCTGTGATGACACCAAAGGATAAGCTGGTTACGGTATATGAGGGTGCGGGTCGTGATGAGATATTACGGCTTTTGCATGAAAATCGTATTGAAAGAATCCTGGTGATTGATGATGCCTTTCATCTACAAGGACTGGTGACGGTCAAGGATATTCAGAAGGCCTCGGATAAGCCCAATGCCTGTAAGGATGATCAGGGCAGTTTGCGCGTGGGTGCCGCTGTGGGTGTTGGTGCGGGCACGAGTGAACGTATTGATGCGCTGGTAGATGCGGGTGTTGACGTGGTTGTGGTTGATACCGCGCACGGTCATTCACAAGGTGTACTGGATCGGGTGCGTGATACCAAGCAGCGTTATCCTGAATTGCAGGTTATTGGTGGCAATATTGCTACAGGTGCGGCTGCGCTGGCACTGGTTGAGGCGGGTGCCGATGGGGTTAAGGTAGGTATTGGGCCGGGTTCGATCTGTACTACCCGTATGGTTGCCGGTGTCGGTGTGCCGCAGATAACGGCGATTGATAATGTAGCTCAGGCCCTGCAGGGGACGGGTGTGCCACTCATTGCTGATGGTGGTATTCGCTATTCGGGTGACATTGCTAAGGCAATTGTTGCTGGTGCCTATTCGATTATGGTCGGTAGTATGTTTGCCGGTACCGAAGAGGCTCCGGGTGAGGTTGAGTTATTTCAGGGACGTTCCTACAAGTCTTACCGAGGCATGGGTTCACTCGGTGCCATGGGCGGTAACCAGGGTTCCAGTGATCGCTATTTTCAGGAAGGTAATGATGCTGACAAGCTAGTGCCGGAAGGTATTGAAGGTCGGGTGCCGTTTAAGGGCTCGTTGCAGCCAGTGGTGCATCAATTGCTCGGCGGCCTGCGTTCGAGTATGGGTTATACCGGCTGTGCCAACATGAACGAGATGCGTGAACAGCCTGAGTTTGTACGGGTAACGGGTGCCGGTATGGCAGAGAGCCATGTGCATGATGTGCAGATCACCAAGGAAGCGCCAAACTATCGTGTCTAAAAATCACACCAATGATATTCATACTCAACGTCTGTTGATCCTTGATTTTGGCTCGCAGTATACCCAGTTGATTGCACGCCGGGTGCGTGAAATCGGGGTCTATTGTGAGATCCATGACTGTGAGGTTGATGAAGCGACTATTCGTGCTTTTGCACCCAACGGAATTATTCTTTCCGGTGGGCCTGAGACAGTCACCACAGATGCCGCACCACGGGCAGTGGATTATATTTTTACTGCCGGGGTCCCCGTATTAGGTATCTGTTATGGCATGCAGACCATGGCGAGTCAATTAGGCGGAGAGGTCGAGGCGGCTGACCACCATGAGTATGGTTTTGCCCAGGTGCGAGCCCATGGGCATAGCCCCTTGCTCAAGGATATCCAGGATATTGTTAATGAAGAAGGGCATGGCCTGCTGGATGTCTGGATGAGTCATGGTGATCATGTCACGGTGATGCCGGATGGTTTCAAATTGATGGCAAGTACCGATTCAGCACCGATTGCCGGTATGTTTGATGACACACGGCATTTTTATGCCCTGCAATTTCATCCCGAAGTCACACATACTCAACAGGGTGGCGAGATCCTGAGCCGTTTTGTACTTGATATCTGTGGTTGTGAGGCATTGTGGACGGCTGGTAATATCGCCAATGACAGTGTTGCCCGTATTCGTCAGGATGTGGGTGATGAAGAAGTGCTACTCGGTCTCTCCGGGGGTGTGGATTCCTCGGTGGTTGCTGCATTGTTGCATAAGGCGATTGGTGATCAACTGACCTGTGTCTTTGTTGATAATGGTCTGTTGCGTCATCAGGAAGGCGATCAGGTAATGGATACCTTTGCCGAGCACATGGGTGTTAAGGTGATCCGTGTTGATGCCGAGGATCGTTTTCTGTCAGCCTTGAAAGGGATCGATGATCCTGAGAAAAAGCGCAAGGTTATTGGCAATCTATTTGTCGATATCTTCGAGGAAGAGGCGGCTAAACTAGCTAATGCCAAGTGGTTAGCTCAGGGTACTATCTATCCGGATGTAATCGAATCTGCCGCCGCCAAAACCGGCAAGGCGCATCTGATCAAGTCACATCATAATGTGGGGGGGCTGCCGGATTATATGAAGCTGAGGCTGTGTGAACCCCTGCGTGAGTTGTTTAAGGATGAAGTGCGCCGGTTAGGTGTTGAACTAGGTCTACCTGCAAGCATGGTCTATCGTCATCCGTTTCCAGGGCCGGGACTGGGTGTGCGTATCCTGGGTGAGGTGAAGAAGGAATATGCCGATATCCTGCGTCTGGCCGATTATATCTTTATTGAAGAGCTCCATAACCATAATCTCTACGATAAGGTGTCCCAGGCCTTTACTGTATTTCTACCCGTCAAGTCAGTCGGTGTCACCGGTGATGGCCGTCGCTATCAATATGTGGTTGCCCTGCGAGCCGTAGAGACGATTGATTTTATGACCGCACGCTGGGCACATCTGCCCTATGAGTTTTTGGATCGGGTGTCGCGGCGTATTATTAATGAGGTCGCTGATATATCGCGTGTGGCTTATGATATCTCGGGTAAGCCACCGGCTACCATTGAGTGGGAATAAGCGGGTAACGACTGAATTTGGCGTGAATAAGGGCTATAATCACGCCATGAGATGGATATGGCAACAATCTGACTGGCCAAACTTCCGCTACGACAAGCGCATGTTTGAAGACCGGGATAATGCGTTTCGCATCAACTCAGAGCGTCTGATGGGTCGCTTTGAGGCACTGCCGATGGCTTATCAGGAAGATGCCACGATAGACTTAATGCTTTCTGAGGCAATTAAAACCAGTGCTATTGAGGGAGAGAAACTGGATCGGAAATCGGTCAGATCGTCTCTGCTCGCATTGATTGCATCGGATACGCTCCCTGATATATCAGACCAGAAAGCATTAGGGGCAGCCTCGCTATTGGTGGATGTTCGTAAGAACTGGCAAGCACCTTTGACACATGATCTGCTGGGCAAGTGGCAGTCGATGGCTATTCCTGAACAGCGCTACACATCTATTCTGCGTGGGGCATACCGCAACGATCCCTCGCCAATGCAGATTGTGAGCGGGTCTTACGGACGGGAAAAGGTTCATTATGAGGCACCGCCAGCGACCCAGGTGCCTGATGAAATGGCAAGGCTGATCGGCTACTACAATCACTCTAGCCCTGTGAGCGGAGATCAGGCACTACCAGGAATTGCTAGAGCAGGAGTTGCGCACCTCTGGTTCGAATTGATCCATCCCTTCGATGATGGTAATGGGCGCGTTGGCAGAGCGATTACTGATCATGCGCTTTCCCAATATCTCGGATATCCGACCACAGCCTGCCTTGCCACGGCAATCGAGGCGGATAAGAAATCTTATTCTCTGCAACTGGAGAAGGCGAGCCGTGGGAGTCTTGATATAAATGCCTGGCTGGATTACTTCTCCGACACGGTTAACGAGGCGCAGGAAATCGCCAGGGAAGAAGTGGGTTTTGTGCTGGCGAAGACACGCTTTTATGAAACCTGGGGCGAGCAGCTGAATGAGCGCCAGGCCAGGATGGTGTCGCGGGTGTTTGCTGAAGGCCGTAAGGGTTTTGACGGTGGGATAACGACCAAAAAGTATGAAGCGATTATTAGATGTCCCAACAGAACAGCTAGCCGAGATCTTTCCGATCTGGTTGCGAAGGGCATCATTATTCCGCTAGCGGGTGGTGGTAGAATAACCCGTTATGAGTTGACAGCAGTCGAACCGGGTGGGTTGGGTCTAAAATGGAAATAGATTCTACACAGGATCAGGATCATCACTGGATGCAGCAAGCGATCAGTCTAGCCGAACATGCCGCCTCACAGGGTGAGGTGCCGGTCGGGGCTGTTCTGGTGCGGGATAACACACTCCTGGGTGAGGGCTGGAATCAACCCATCTCTGCCCATGATCCCAGTGCCCATGCCGAGATGCTGGCGTTGCGTGCAGCGGCGACACAGCAACAAAATTACCGTCTGCCAGGCACCACTCTTTATGTCACGCTTGAGCCTTGTCTGATGTGTATGGGGGTGTTGTTGCATGCGCGTGTCGCCCGTCTGGTATTTGGGGCTCATGATCCCAAGGTGAGTACGGCGCAACGTATGCGCGAGCTGGCGGGTGAGGTGTCGTTGAATCATCAACTCGATATTCAGGGCGGGTTACTGGAAGATCAGTGTAGTCGTTTGTTAACCTGCTTTTTCAAGGCTAGACGTTGAATGCTAGTGCGCTACAGGGCTGAGGCGGTGGCAGTTTTCTCGTCGGTTTTGCGTACTAGAATATCGTAGTAACTACGGATATTCTCTACATATTGCAGCGCCTCATGACCTCGTGCATAGCCATGACGTAGTTGGCGATACCATTTTTTCTGACTTAATAAGGGTAAACTTTTTTTGATATTAACCCAGTAGTCAGGATTGTCACCATTCTGTAGTGCGATAATACGGGCATCCTCCAGGTGGCCATAACCGATGTTATAGGCGGTTAATGCCATCCAGGTACGGTCTGGTTCATTGACGCGTGCGGGTATGCGTGCGCGTATCTTTTCCAGATAACGCAGTCCACCATGAATGCTCTGAACCGGATCCAGCCGATTATCCAGACCCAGTTCACGCGTGGTGTTCAGGGTTAACATCATGATGCCCCGCACCCCGGTGGGTGATCGTGCATTAGGGTTCCAGTGTGACTCCTGATAACCCATTGCCGCCAGTAGTCGCCAATCGATGGCAGAATCCAAGCTGGCTTGCTTGAATATGGCCTCATATTTTGGCAGGCGTTTATCAATATGGTTGAGGTAACGTCGGGTGTTTACATAATCGAACTTTTGTACATGGCCATAATAGCGTTCAATCAGGTGTTCCAGGGTGCCATTTTCCTTTATGTCATGAAAGAAACTTTGTACCTCGTTATACAAACTGAGATCATCTGTTTTCGCAAATGCCCATGCCAGATACTGAGGGGCACCAATCTCTTGTGCTACACGCAACTCGGGATAGTAACGTCGGTTGATAGCAACCTCATTGGAGTCAGCGACGGTATAATCAATCACCTCTTCCCATACCATGCGGAGTAATTCTTCACTACTGAGCTCACTATTTTCCTGCCAGTTGAGATTAATATATTCCTGTTGCAGATGTTGTAGACGATCAATGTAGTTACCATTACTGATAATCTCCAGAGTACCGTCCAAACGATTGAGTTCCTGTGGACGTGTATTGCCCGCACGATAGACCAGTTGTGGGGAAATGCTTTGATAGCTACTACTGAACAATACCTGTTTCTGATGTTGTTCCGTGATGGCGAGACCAGCAGCTGCGAAGTCGGCTTTTCCTTGTTGGATTAACGGGATAATGTCAGCGAAATGGTTGGCAATGACCATGTGTAATTTGATGCCAAGACGTTGCGCGAACAATAATGCCATGTCATATTCCAGACCAGCATACCCATCATGGCTTTCATAATAGGTGGTTGCACTATTGTGGGTGATTACGCGTAGTTCGCCACCGCGTTTAATCTGTTCCAGTTGACTCAGGCGTGATTCACAGCCGAGCAGGGCTATCGACAATAAGATTGTTAGCCCAAAAAATAAAAGTTCTTTTGAGCTTAAAAGGTGTGGTTTTTTTGTTAACATAAGGCCTGTTTCAGGTTTCATGTACTGGTGTATCGTATAATATACCGTTAACTGTAGATGTTTTCATTGAAAAACCAGTGCTTGGTGAGTTCGAGGCAGTAATGGTTCTCCTCTACCAGAGACACGCCGTGAATACATCCCTCGGCAATTGTTCCTGCATTGCTCTACCTACCTACATCCATGTAGGCGTGTAGGCTCGACAGCTGCGTCCATGCGGCTGACCGGTCTCCGGTAGAGGAGAACGATTACTGCCTCTTGAGTTAATGGGGCGGTAGTATGGGTTGGGGGCAAATTTTAAATCTGTCCCCTAATTATTATGGAGAGGTGCCAGAGCTGGCCGAATGGGCTCGACTCGAAATCGAGAGTCCCTTCACCGGGACCGTGGGTTCGAATCCCACCTTCTCCGCCAATTTAGGCGGTTTTTTGTTGAAATGGGTTGATCTGTATACCATAATAATACCATATTGGTTTTATTTGGAGATATCAAATGCCTGCAATTACCCTGAAAAATATACCCGATTCCCTCTATGCACAATTAAAAACTGCGGCAAGTGTTCATCACAGAAGCTTGAATAGCGAAATCCTTTACTGCGTAGAACGCACACTTGGGACACATCAAATCAATGCTTCTGAACATATTGAAATGGCCAGAAAATTAAGAGCTAAAACGGTACGGCATAATCTTACCGACCAGGAACTAAATGATTTTAAAAATGAAGGTCGCCCATGATTGTTGTGGATACCAATATTATTTCTTATTTGTATATTTCTGGTGATCGCTCTCAACAAAGTGAGGATTTGTTATCTTCCGATTCTAATTGGGTTGCCCCCATATTATGGCGTAGTGAATTCAGAAATGTCCTAGCTCAATATTTACGAAAGAATTTATTAAGTATAGATGAGATTTTACTCATCATTCAACAAGCAGAAAAATTACTGACTGATCATGAATATGAAATTTCATCTGCGCATATTATGCAGCTTGTCAAAAGTAGCCAGTGCTCGGCATATGATTGCGAGTTTATTGCTTTAGCACAATATCTTGATGTTCCTCTTATTACAGCCGATAAGAAAATTCTTCGTGAGTTTTCAGAGATTACCCAAACCGCTGAATCCTACCTCAGAAATGGGGACGGAGGGATTATTATTTAATCCCTCCGTCCCCATTTATAGTAAATCAGAGAAGTTTATTCGAATTCAAATAGTTCTTTCACGGGTACACCCAGCACCTTGGATAGTTTCTCCAGAGGATTTCATGGTTAGAAGTGGTATTAGAGTTGCGTCTCAATCGTAACGAAGTTAAACCTCTGGTTCTGTTCGGGTTTTATCAGTGTCTGCCTGGGCAGAACAGGTTAAGAAAGATGAATAATCTAATTGGTAGTATTGGGGTAGCCTATTTAATGATATGCCTCCTCAGAAAAATTTGTGGGTGGTTTCCGGTACGGGTAAGGCTCCAAGCGTGTGATATAAAGCGATTTCAGCCGCATGGTAGGTTCGA